>CAZJKZ010000006.1:0-65916 GCA_964546885.1 uncultured Bacteroides sp. | reverse complement strand
TCTTCTCACCCCGACAGTCTATTAAGACGAGCTGTAACCCATTGAGTTACAGCTCGTCTTAATTTTAAACTCCTTACTGATAACAACTACTAATATGAAGCTTATCGAAAGAAAGATGATTTAGTAAATCCCAAACAATTCAAATTTATGGACAATAATATAGCAATTCCCTGGGAAGAGAGACCGGAAGGATGCACCGACGTAATATGGCGCTATTCCAAAAATCCTGTTATAGACCGATATGCCATACCTACATCCAACAGCGTGTTTAATAGCGCAGTTGTGCCTTTTAAAGATGGTTACGCCGGTGTATTCCGTTGCGACAACAAAGCAGTGCAGATGAATATATATGCCGGCTTCAGCAAGGACGGTGTCCACTGGGAAATAGAGCATACCCCTATAAAGTTTCTTCCGGGAAACACCGATATGATTGAATCGGATTATAAATACGACCCCCGCGTCACATGGCTTGAAGACCGCTACTGGATCACATGGTGCAACGGATACGACGGCCCCACAATCGGCTTAGGATACACCTTTGACTTCAAGGAATTTTTCCAATGTGAAAACGCCTTCTTGCCGTTCAACCGCAATGGTGTGCTTTTCCCCATAAAGATAAATGGTAAATATGCCATGCTGAGCCGTCCGAGCGACAGCGGTCACACTCCATTTGGCGACATTTTCATAAGCTTCAGCCCCGACATGAAATACTGGGGTGAACACCGTGGTGTCATGAAGCCAACACCGTTCATCGAGAGTGCCTGGCAGTGTACAAAAATCGGAGCCGGCCCTATTCCCATCCTTACTGAGGAAGGTTGGCTTATGTTCTATCATGGAGTAATCACCACATGCAATGGCTACCGCTACTCAATGGGGGCAGCTATCCTCGACAAAGACCATCCCGAAAAAGTGCTTTACCGCACACGCCCCTATCTTCTGGCGCCTGCCGCTCCTTATGAGATGGAGGGGGATGTTCCAAATGTAGTATTCCCATGCGCCGCTCTTACCGAGGGCGATAAAGTGGCTATATACTATGGGGCAGCTGACACAGTGGTGGCGCTTGCTTTTGGCTATATATCAGAAATCATCAAATTTGTCAAAGAAAATTCATATCTTTGACAAAGCTAAAACGATGCTACCAATCCTATACTAACAGCTCTATTACTGAAGTCATAGGCCGGTAGCATCGCTATCGTTTTTTTATTATCCCAACGGAACCATTTTTGGCACAATGGCAACATCCAATATCCGATGCGTGCGCTCAAAATACCTATTCCCGCTCCTGCTATAACATCGTTAAGCCAATGCCTCCCATTATAGAGCCTAAGGAATGCAACCGTTGTTGCCACGGAATATCCACCAATAGCTATACCCGTTCCATATTCCAGTCTTAAAAGCTCGGCGCTTGTGAATACTTTAGCTGTATGTCCCGATGGGAATGAGTTTCTTGCATTAGAGTGGGGACGTTTTTCTCCAACTAAATGCTTTAAAGATGCCACTGTAATTCCTAAAAACAAGTATGAAGTAGAGCTTACTACAAATCGTTCTTTAAAACTATGCTTACTTTTTACTCCGACTGCGCCAAGTCCTAAATAAGCTATAACTGGGAGGTATTGAATATAATCATCTATTTCAAAATCGTTACCCTTTCTCATCGAGTCCATTCCATCATCAACTGTATTGTCAACTTTTCTAAACGCACCATTCTTCACGCCAAATGCACCTACCGTAATAAGGCTACCAGGCAGAATGAGCTGAGAAGGACGAAATTTATACTCGTCAACATCTTTACCAGCTGCTATATAAATTTCTGAATTTTTGTTTTTATACGTCTGCGATACACCTATTGTGTCGTTACACACCAAAGTACCGGCAACAAGCCTATTAGAGACAAATAGGGCTAATATCAAACAATAGACGAATTTTAAAATTGTTTTCATTGGTATTATTGGATTTGCAAATGCAAATTCAGTTTATAAAATTCCTTAGCAGAATCGTTCGAATTGACTTTTACGCCACAAATGTAGACATTTTTTCCAATATTCACACCATAATTTTGCGCTTTTTTAAAAATTTTGAAAAAATACTCTCTTATTACTTTCATCATCTTTATTGCTCACCCCACAAAAGAAATAAAGCCCGCGGCGTAAATTACGCCGCGGGCTGTGTGATATAGGAGATAAGAGAGAGGAGAATAATATTAGTAGTTATTAGCCTTGCGCTCGAACCAACCTTGGTCCATACCGCATACCGGGCAACGCTTGGGCGCAGAGGTAGAGGTGATTGTGAAACCACACTTGGTGCACATCCATTCTACAGGCTCGGGAGATGTGAATTCCTCACCGGATTTCAGACGCTCCATCAAGCGTATATAGCGCTGCTCGTGCATAGTCTCCACTTTCGCAATATTATTATAGAGGGCCGCAATCTGGGGGAAGCCCTCTTCCTGTGCTGTCTTTGCGAATGTGGAATAAAGGTCACTCCACTCCTCACGCTCACCGGCAGCTGCGGCAGCAAGATTTTCAACAGTTGTGCCAATCACACCGGCTGGATATCCGGCCTTAATCTCCACTGTGCCGCCCTCGAGAAGCGAGAAGAACTGCTTTGCATGGCTTAGCTCCTGCTCCGCTGTCTCCATGAATACGGCTGCTATCTGATGATAACCCTCTTCAAGAGCTTTCTGAGCAAACATTGTGTATCTTGAACGTGCCTGGCTTTCACCAGCGAATGAGGCGAGCAAATTATGCTCGGTCTGTGTACCTTTTATACTTTTTTTATCCATTTCTTAAAAATTGAGATTAAATTTACTTTTGAATTATAAACAATCCAAGAGAGAAGTA
The DNA here is from genome assembly GCA_964546885.1 of uncultured Bacteroides sp. Lineage (GTDB taxonomy): Bacteria > Bacteroidota > Bacteroidia > Bacteroidales > Muribaculaceae > CAG-873. Next base: position 63,076 of record CAZJKZ010000006.1, on the reverse strand, counting down.
TGTTCACAGTTATAATATTTTTCTTTGTGTGCGCAGTGTGCGCATATAAGAATATCATTTTTTGACACACATAATCTGTATTATTGGATTTTTTTATTTAAATTTGTGGTGATTAAAAAAACGACAGATATGAAACCTTCTTTAGAATACAACGGCCTGACTTTCGTGCCTTATATCACTCGTGCGCAGATTCAGTCGCGCATCGAGCAGCTTGGAGCGGTAATATCGAAAGAATACAACGGGAAACGCCCTCTTCTGCTTTGTGTGCTCAACGGTGCCTTCCCCTTTGCAAGCGACCTTTTCCGCGAAATAAACACTGACGCTGAAATCGCTTTTATTCGCTTTAAAAGTTACGACGGCACCAAATCATCGGGTGCGGTAAAAGAAATTATGGGTCTCACCGACGACATCGAAGGGCGCTCGGTGATAGTGGTGGAGGATATAATAGACACTGGTCACACTATACATCAGTTATCAAAAGCCCTGCAAGAGAAGAAGCCGGCCGATATCAAGATAGCTACTCTATTATTCAAACCCGAAGCTTTAGTGCGTCCCGTAGAGCCCGACTATGTGGGATTCAATGTGCCTAAAAAATTCATCATAGGGTACGGACTCGATATCAACGGACTTGCCCGCAACCTCAAAGACATCTATATCCTCAAAGATGTGGATTGATACCACCTGCAACTAAACTCTTACCTCTCTCTTTCGGTTATTTATATTTAGGAATATCTGATTAAATTATTATATCATGCTAAATCTTGTACTTTTTGGGGGACCTGGCAGCGGCAAAGGCACCCAAAGCGAAAAAATCAAAAATAAATACGGTCTCTACCATATCTCAACAGGCGAAGTGCTGCGCGATCATATTGCCAGAGGCACTGAAATCGGAAAGACCGCCAATGAATACATATCGCAGGGACAGCTTATACCCGACGAGCTTATGATTGAAATTGTGGAGCACCTGCTCGACTCAAAGCCGGAAGAGACTGCCAATGGTGTGATTTTTGACGGTTTTCCGCGTACGCTCGCACAAGCCAAAGCTCTTGACGAGGCTCTCAACCGCCGAGGCACCACTATACACGCAGTTGCCGGACTTGAGGTGCCTGATGAGGAGCTTATAAAACGTCTCATCAATCGTGGCAAAGAGACCGGACGCGCTGATGACAACGAAGAGACAATCAAAAAGCGTCTTGACGTGTACCACTCCCAGACTTCTCCGCTTAAAGACTATTATTTAGGCGACGGAAGATATTCGAAAATCGATGGAGCCAAGAAAATCGACGAAATATTCGACCAGATTTCCAATGTGCTCGACAAAGCATGACATAAAACACAATGTGCTTATGGACAACCTCCCTCTATTAAAAATATACCAAAACTCATTCCGCACTAATTATGCGCTGCCGGCACTATCCGATTTTGTGACCGGCGATACAATTTCTTATGGCGATTTTGCTAAGAAAATAGCTCGCATACATTTGCTCTTCCGTGCATGCAACATCAAAAAGGGCGACAAAGTGGCTTTGCTTGGCAAAAACTCGCCTGAGTGGGTGGCGATATTTATGGCCACTATCACCTATGGCGCCGTAATCGTGCCTATACTCAATGATTTCAATCCCATTGATGCCCAGCATATCGTCAACCACTCAGATTCTCGTTTGCTATTCGTGAGTGAGTCAATATTCGAGCACATGGGCTTCGATGACATGCCCAAGGTGGAAGCGGCAGTGTCGCTTGAGCGTCCGGAAGTACTCGCCCAGAACGCCAAATGCAATTTCCGTATAGCTCTGAAAAATTTCAAACGTCTTTGGGACGCTAAATATCCCGACGGCTTCTCCGTACAGAATATAGTGTATCCTGAGATGAATCCTGAGGACATATGTATCCTCAATTATACGTCCGGCACCACCGGATTTTCTAAGGGTGTAATGCTCACTCATGACAACATCAACGGCAATGTCACTTTCGGCATTAATTCCCACTTGCATTACCAAGGATCGAGAGTGCTGTCATTTCTCCCGTTGGCTCACGCCTACGGCTGTGCCTTCGATATGCTCACTCCCTTAGCCGTAGGGTCGCACATCACCATTTTAGGCAAGACCCCTACCCCGCAGATTCTCGTCAGGGCTATGGCAAAGGTGAAGCCGTCGCTCATCATCTGTGTTCCCCTTATTCTCGAGAAGATCTACAGAAAGATGATTGCCCCTATGCTGGCAAAAAAGCCGTTGAGCTGGGCTATGAAAGTACCTTTGGTTGACAAAGCCGTTTATAGTCGTGTCTGCTCCAAGCTCGTAGAGGTGTTTGGAGGCGAGTTTGAAGAAGTGATTGTAGGAGGTGCTCCACTCAATCCCGAGGTTGAGGAGTTTTTGCACAAGATCAAATTCCCATTCACAGTTGGCTATGGTATGACGGAATGCGGGCCGCTGATAAGCTATACTCCATGGCGTGAGTTTATACCCACTTCTTCGGGACATACACTGAGAGGCATCATGACCGCTAAAATACAGCACACGGAAGGCGATCCCGGCAATACAGGCGAGATTCTCGTAAAGGGTCAGAACGTAATGAAAGGCTACTACAAAAACAAAGAAGCCACTGATGCTGTGCTTGACAGAGACGGATGGCTTCACACGGGTGATATGGGATTTCTCGGCGGAAGCGACGGCCAGACTATATTTATACGCGGCCGATATAAAACGATGATCCTTACCGCCACCGGCCAAAATATCTACCCGGAAGAGATTGAGGCTAAACTCAACAATATGCCTTATGTGGCTGAGAGCCTTGTAGTGGAGCGTAAGGGACGTCTCACCGCTCTCGTATATCCCGACATGGAGGAAGCTGACGCTCAAGGGCTGTCTATGTACGAACTCGAAAAATATATGAACGGTAATTTCCTCAACGAACTAAACTCTAAACTTGCTCCTTACGAGAAAATTGAAAAGATACAGCTCGTGCCCAAGGAATTTGAAAAGACACCGAAACGCTCTATTCGCCGATTCCTTTATAATTGATTATCATAAAATAGCAGATAAATAGCAAAATCATGCAGCATCCCGAAAACGACGCACAATACACAGGCCTTACCGTAAACAGCGGTGTAGTACAGCCGCCGTCAGTAAATCCTTATATTCATAAACGTCCTAAACGCAAGCCTCTGCCTTCTGCCTCCGAACTTGTTGAAGGCATATTAAAGGGCGACACCACCACTCTGGCGCGAGCCGTCACTTTAGTGGAGAGCCTTCAGCCAAGCCATCAGTCAGTGGCACAAGAGGTGATCGAGAAATGTTTGCCTCATTCAGGCAATTCCAAGCGTATAGGCTTCACCGGTGTGCCCGGTGCGGGCAAAAGTACATCCATCGATGCCTTCGGAATGCATGCTATTAAGGCAGGCAGCCGTCTGGCTGTGCTTGCCATCGACCCGTCAAGCGAACGCACAAAGGGCAGTATACTTGGCGATAAAACCCGTATGGAAAAACTTTCTGTGCAGGACAAGGCTTTTATCCGCCCCAGCCCGTCCGCCGGTTCGCTCGGAGGCGTGGCTCGTAAAACCCGTGAGACAATAGTGCTTTGCGAGGCTGCCGGGTTTGACACTATCTTCGTGGAGACTGTAGGAGTAGGCCAAAGCGAGACTGCCGTACATTCTATGGTGGACTTTTTCTTGTTGATACAAATTGCCGGCGCAGGAGATGAGCTGCAAGGCATCAAGCGCGGCATTATGGAGATGGCCGACGGTATCGCTATCAATAAGGCGGACGGCGATAATATCGATCGTGCCCGTCTTGCCCAAGCGCAGTACCGCAACGCTCTGCATCTTTTCCCGCCAACAGCTTCGGGCTGGACTCCCGAGGTATTGTGCTATTCAGGATATTACGAATTGGGCATTGACGAGGTATGGGCAATGATCGACAGGTATTTTGAATTTGTAAAAGAAAACGGATATTTCGACTTGCGCCGACGCGAGCAGGCACGCTATTGGATGTACGAGACAATAAATGAGCAGCTACGAAATCATTTTTACAACGATCCCGAAATAGTGAAAGACCTTGAGGCCAACGAATCACGCGTGCTTCACAACGAACTCAGTTCTTTCGTCGCCGCCAAGCAAGTGCTCGACAAATATTTCGGTAAATAAATAATTTTGATTATGAAACGTTTATTCCTTCTATTACTTATTGCCATTACCGCTATGGCCACCACAACCGCATATGCCGCTGACAAAGACCAGCCCGCAATCACGATAGATAACAAAAGCTATGATTTCGGTACGATAAAGGAGGCTGACGGTAAAGCCACACACGAATTTTCTTTTACTAACAGCGGCTCGGCTCCTCTGGTGATTATCAATGCTGCTGCCGGATGCGGATGTGTGAAAGTGACATACCCCGACTCGCCTATCGCCCCGGGTAAAAGCGGCGTCATCACAGCCACCTTCAATCCGCGCGGACAAGGCGGAGATTTCTTCAAGAATATCACTGTGCGTACCAACGCGCCGAAAAACAAAAAATTCAAGCTCTCAATCACAGGTTGCGTTGTGCCTAAATGATATAAAAAACCAAACGTGGAAATGCCTCCCGGTATCTCCACGTTAGATAATAAACCAATCATTATCACATTTCTTGCAAAGGAAAAAGTAATTTTCGCTATGTACTAATAAAACACGGCCTACAACAAATTAGTTCGGCGCACTTCTGTATTTAACTTTTATTTACTATATAGTGCAGCATTGTTGCACATATCATCCCTTACCTTTGCAATATAAATTAGAAATATAGTAAAAACGAAAATATAAAGATGGAAAAACCTAAAAAAACAGCAGCACCCAAGAAGGGCAAAGCAGATGTGGATCCTAAGGCAGCTCGTCTTGAGGCACTGAGCCAGGCATTGGGAAAAATCGAGAAGTCATACGGTAAAGGCGCCGTTATGAAACTCGGTGACGAGAATGTGGAGCAAGTGGAGGTTATACCCACCGGTTCTATTAGCCTTAACTATGCTCTTGGTGTGGGAGGTTACCCCAAGGGCCGTATCATAGAGATTTACGGTCCGGAGTCCTCAGGTAAGACTACTCTCGCTATCCATGCCATAGCACAGGCACAGAAAGCCGGAGGTATTGCGGCGATGATTGACGCTGAGCATGCCTTTGACCGATTCTATGCCGAAAAACTCGGAGTGGACGTTAACAATCTATTCATATCGCAGCCCGACAACGGCGAACAGGCTCTCGAAATCGCGGAGCAGCTCATAAGATCAGCCGCTATCGATATTATCGTTATCGACTCTGTAGCGGCTCTTACTCCTAAGAATGAGATAGAGGGCGAAATGGGCGACCGTAATGTGGGTCTCCAGGCTCGACTGATGTCACAGGCCATGCGCAAGCTTACAGGCGCCATTTCTCGTACAAACACCACATGTATCTTCATCAACCAGCTACGTGAAAAGATAGGCGTGATGTTCGGACCGGCAGAAACAACCACAGGCGGCAACGCATTGAAATTCTACTCGTCAGTGCGTATTGACATACGTTCGCGCAATCCAATCAAGGATGGCGAGGATGTGTTAGGGCGTCGCGCATTCATCAAAGTAGTTAAGAATAAGGTGGCTCCTCCTTTCAAGCGTGCAGAATTTGATATTATGTTCGGCGAAGGTATTTCCCGAGCAGGCGAAATACTTGATTTAGGAGTAGAGTACAACATCATAAATAAGAGCGGTTCTTGGTTCAGCTACAACGGTGATAAGCTCGCTCAGGGTCGTGATGCCACAAAGAAGCTCATTCAGGATAATCCAGAACTGGCGGCCGAACTTGAGACCAAAATTATGGATGCCTTGTACAGCGCAGACCATGGCGGTCCTCGCCCTGCTCCGAAAGCGAAGGACAAAGAAGATGAATCTTCCGATGAACCGGAGGTAAACGACGCACCTCAGGACAATGACAACACTGCGGACGGTCTGTTTGACCCATCGCTCGGCGATGATGATTTCTCTATCGAAGAAGATCTGTAAATCCGTAAATTCACACTCCTTTTCAGAGGTTGTTGCCTTTAGTGATTTCTTCACTAAGACAACAACCTCTATATTTTGCCAAGCTGATGGTAGGGCGCTCGCCAACTATAAAATCGGGTAAATAAGAACTAAAATTTGATTTAGGTTGTTAATATTTTATACAACTTATTTAACTATTTTGATTATGAAAAAGACACTCAGCCTAATCATCGCAGTAGCGGCGGCTCTAATAGCTTTTACAGGATGTAGCTCTTACACCCTCACCAATAGCGAATCTTATGTTGGCGCTAATTTGAGTTCCTTCCACACTTTCCGATTGGTTACACCGCAAGATGGTGACTTGCCTCCGGGCATGTCGATGGTTTCGTATTATAACATAGCAGCCGCTATACGCGAGCAGATGGTAGAACGCGGCTTTACTGAAGATCCAAATTCACCTCTTTTAGTGAATATCGGTCTTACTGTCAAAAAACAACTTGTGGATGTACCGGTTACTCAGACTGTCCAGACCGGGCCTTCCGTACCTCCACCACCGCCAGTAGCCCCTATACCCAGACCTCTGCCTCGTCCTGTGCGTCCGGGCATGGGTCCCGTTCCGGGGCACGGACCTGCAATGAACGGTGTGGTACCAGTGTTTATGTATCCCCGCCCCTACTACTGGCCTAATTACACAACAGTGACACAGTGGGTACCCAGCATCTACAAGGAGGGTGTACTGACTATGGATCTCGTAGATATTGATAAGGAAGAGCCGGTGTACACCTCATCAGTTGCAACCATCCTTGATAATGGAGACAACGAATTACAGACATTGTCAGGCATCACTAAAGCTGTACAGGTGTTATTCTCCAAATTCCCAATTCCAATACAAAAATAATTATTATAAATTAGTATCAAGAGACTGTCTAACAATCAAAAGTTAGGCAGTCTCTTTTTTAGTAGTATTTTGGTTCTAAGTTAATTTTTTTCGAAAAATTTAGCTAAGTTTGTTACAAAATCTTTTTCTCTCCGTATTAAGGGTGTAAAGCAAACAAAAAATGACCCAAGACATACTCACATCTACGTTTCTCAAACTACGCAGCCGCCTGCAAGCCACGGCACGAAGGCTATTAGTCGACGACAGTGCCGCCGACGATGCCCTGCAGGAGGCTTTCTACAAGCTATGGGTGCGACGGCAGTCGATAGTGAGCCAGTCTCAGGCTGAAGGGCTTTCGGTCGTGGCGGTGCGCAACACCTGTATCGACGCCCTGCGCCGCAGCAATCGTGAGGCAAAATATCCAATCGACTGTGTGTCAGAGGCTGTAGCTGAGAATGACAACGATAACGAGCGTGTCGAACTCTACGAATCGGTCAAGGCAATAATCGACAGCCGCCTGACCGAACGCGAAAAGGCTGTCATCACGATGCGCGACACAATGGGCCTGGACTTTGCAGAGATTGCCGACGAACTCGATATCACCGAGTCAAATGCCCGAATGATACTGAGCCGCGCCCGTAAAACAGTACGTGAAATTTATCTCTCTTCTAAAAAATAATCATGACAATGAAATCAGACCAATCAGACATCAAACGCTTACACCAACTGATAGACCGCTACTTCGACGCCACTGCTACTGACGCTGAGGAACATGAGCTGCTACTGACACTTGCCACTACCCGACTCTCGTCAGAGAAAATCGACGAAGCGCGAGCCGTGATGGGGTATTTCGCAGTGAGCCGTAACGTAGTAGCTAAGAAGTCAGCCGGAGGCAGATCATGGTTAAGGATAGCGGCGGCGATAGCTGTCGCTGTGGTGTGCGGCACAGCCCTATTGACCTATAGGCCAAGCGACGACGTTGCAGATCAGTGTGTGGCATTTATCGGTGAGACCGAAATTACCGACAGCCATACAGTGCTCGCCATGATGCGGAGCGACCTTTCCGAAATATATGAAGCTTCGCAGTCAGTACAGACTGATGTCGTCTCTCAATTATCGACTCTCTTTAATTCTTCACTACAATGAAACATCTACTCCTAATCATCGCAGCTATCTGCATAGACATTGGCGCATTTGCACAATCATCGCCTGATATTAGAAAAATTTTCAGCGACTATGCGAACCAGAAGGGTAAGACCACCGAGACAATAATCAGCGGCGACGCCCTGAAGGGTACGGATCTCAACCTGTACCGCAGCCTTGTCATCAATGGCTCACCTCACGAAGCAGTGAGCATATCAGAGCGGATAAGCAAGTGCGCAGCCAAAGCTGTGAGCCGCGAGGTGAAATACATCGACAGCAAAATCTATTACGCACAGTTTACACTTCCTCCAACAGCAGGCGAAAAAAACCGCTATCTCTTCTATCTCAACTCTCACCTTAAAGGGGGTAACCGCATCATGATTGTCTACATGAGTGGAGATGCCAAACTCGAACAAATCAAGAAACTTATAAGCCAGCAATAATGAACGCGATAAAACTATTTATACTCGCCGCACTCACATCGACGTCGGCTATAGCCAGCGAAAACAACGACACTGTTGCGGTAATCGAAAAACCCACTTCGGTAGTTGTGATTAATAATGAAAACAGTAAGACCATAATTATCAACGGTTGCGAGAATGATCCAAACTATAAACTTGTGTATGAAAGCGATGTCAAGGACGCAGCGGAGACAGACATGGAGCAACTTTGGGTATTCAATCCGCACTTTGGCCGTGCATTGCAAAATAAAAGGAAGCCAGCTAACCCGACTGTCGGCGCAATCTGTGATCTTTATGCCGGAGCGGTCATTCCGACCGTAGCCGACCGAGGCATGAGTCGCACAGGATGGGAAATAGGCATGCTCAATGTCAGTAAAATTGAATGGAGACTTTCACACTTCGGCACAAGACTTTCACTCGGCATAGGCTGGCAATATTGCCATTTCACCATCGGTGATGGACTAATGGCAGAACGGACCAAAAATGGAGCCTATGTCCTGTCCCCCATACCCGCCAACTATCAAAACGTCAAGTCATCGCTTAAAAATTTCGCATTTCAGTTTCCCCTGATGCTGAGTCAGAAAATATATAATAGTTTTACATTTGAAATCGGAGGCGTGGCGATGCTCAACACATACACGACCGGCAATTGCAAATGGAGCGAAGACGACGCAACGACAAAAAAGCCTATCAAGCACCTGCATCAACGATTGCTTACGGTGGACACTATGGCGCGCATAGGCTGGAGGGGGGATTTTGCCCTCTATGTACGCTACTCGCCTATGTCGCAGTTCTCGCATCAATATGGGCCGCAATATAAGAGCGTGGCAATCGGCGCATCGCTCGGGTTCTAATCACAAAACAACAATAAAAACATCACGAAAATGAGATCTAAAATAATCATCATATTAGCATTATTTATCGCCTTGAATGCAGCTATCGCAAGCGCTGACAACAATTCGGCAACACCGAACAATTCAAATAATATAACCATACTTGGCGCCAAAAGCGTGGTAATAACTGAAAACGCTAACGGTCTGAAAGCGGTAGTTGAGACAGATAATGACTCATTGGTTTTCGAACAGTCTTACCAGCCGAATGCAACTGTTGTGTCTCACCTCAGCAGCTCGGGCTTCTCGATTTCAGGAGGTCAAAGAAAAAACATAAAAAAATCTTCAGTGTCGTGGGAAATGATCTCTAACGGTATTGGTTTCGGTTTCTGCTCGGCTCCGGGCGCACCCGACGACGCCGGTATCGAAATGGGCAAGTCGTTTGAAATATCATGGCTGAATATTTTAGCCGCTCAAGCCACAAATCGTTTCGGAAACTCTTTTTCATTAGGTGTCGGCATCAACTGGCGCAACTATCGCACAACTCTCGAAAATTGCTTCACAGTGAATGACGGTCAGGTTAATATCGGACAATATCCCGAAGGAGCGGAGCCCCGTCTGTCACGTATCAAAATTTTTTCGGTGCAGTTTCCGCTGCTCTATGGCCAACGCTTGCCATTCGGTATCTATAAAGAACATATGGTCCTTAGGTTTGGACCGATTTTCAATCTTAACAGCCACGCATCGGTTCTGACAGCATGGCATGACGATAAACGTTCGTCAGAATACAAGGTCAACGGCATCAATGTCAGACCGTTTACTATTGACCTCTTTGCGTCGCTCCACGTATGCAACTTTGTTAGCTTGTATGCACGCTACTCTCCCTACTACGCCCTCACAGGCCACCATGGGCCCAACTTCCACCAATTCTCAACCGGAGTACTCTTTATGATGTAAGGCATAACCTCATAATCAAGGAACAGAATTTGCAGCAATAGCTAAAAGTATTGTAGTAACAGTCATTGATACATTATAGCCATAGAATAGTCATCCAAGGCGAGAATTCCTTTTCTGTAGAGTGATTCGGTCCAATTTTTGAATGTAACCTTATCATAGACGGCTTTTCGGAACTTATTAATGACATCCTTTTCAAAACGTATGCCTGGCAGAGATTTGGCTTTTGAGATGAGATTGCTGTTCTTAGAATTGGATGCTTGGGCATTCTCAATTTCAGTGGGCATTGTTGAAATCTGCAAGAGAAGAGAATGAATGGATCAACTCTTTTGTTGAGTAATCATAGTGGAATACGACACTATCGCCATAAGTCATCCACCACACCGCAGCCAATGTTGCAAACGGGCCCTAATAATATAAGGCTTCATTTAATAACATCCCAATGTCCACCAAAATCAGCACCTACACGTCGGAGCCAACCTTTCTCCTGAAGTTTCTTCAGATGGTACTTGATGCCGTCTTCTGTAACTGACGTTATTCTTTTTGCAAGGTCTTTGCGGCTAAGATTGGGATTCTTTTTTAGTTCATGAATGATTTGCTCTTGGACTGTTAGGGATTTGATGGCCTCCATCTGAGTAGTGTTTAATCCTGACTGAGGACTTTCCTGTTCTATCTGGGTAGTTGTCTGGGTAGCATTGAACCCTGACTGAGCATTTTTTTGGTCCCTCTGGGTAGGCATCTGGATAGTTTCTCGATTTGTTTGGGTAGTCGTCTGGGTAGTATTAGACCCTAACTGGGTAGTTTCTTGGTCAGGTTGGGATTCATGAACCTCTATCATGTCGTCGTAGAGTTCAAGCATGGCTTTTACGTCTTGCTCGTTGCCTCCGGTGGAGAGGGTCAGGGTTGTACGGTCTACTCCGTTGTTGTGGGTCTCTTCGATTGTCACTGGTGTGTGGTATACTTTTTCCCAGACTTTGCAGATGCCGCTGAGTCCGCTTCCAGCTCGCTCTCCAAATTCTATCAAGGAAAAGATCTTTAGCATTATGCCATTGCGTGGATCAGAAATTCCGCCATTGATTGCTTCTGTAATTGAGATGCGGACAGAACCGGGATTTGACAGTTTGTAGCCTTCTGAGGATTTCTGAATTACTAAGCCTTGGCGACCATAAAAATCAGCGTGGACCACCATGTTGGTAACAGCTTCACGCAGGAGTTTATGAATCGGGGTATCATCAACTCGCTGATTTCCTTTAAGCACAAATGGAACCTTTAGACCTTGCTGCATTCGACGGAGTACTTCGATTACAAAATCGAATACGTTTCCGCTCCAGTCGCCGGAAGTGGAGACAATACGGTCAGTCCAGCGAGTTGCACCCAATGAACGATTTTCCTGATAGTCGAGGAAGTAATTTGGGAATTCACGCGTTATCTCATACTCATAGCCGAACATAAGCAATCCGGCTGCCGTCGGATGATATTTGCCATCTTCACCAATCCCTATTGCACCAATCTTACGCAAGAACATCTCATCATCTTCATTGTTCCAAAGGTGATTAGCGTGGGTAGAACGGAAGAAGTTACGATAGCCCTTGACAGTATCCTTGCAGAACACTGACATATCCATCTTGTCGAGAACCTTGGCATCCTGGGTTACATAAGCGGCATCACGGAACATCAACGACATCTCATCAAGGGAGCAGTGATAATCACCTTCATGATTACGACGGAATGTGCCAGACTTAGGATCCATCCCAACATAGACAGGACGGGCAGTCCGTTCTGCCCGAGGCACACGCACTACAAGAATATTCTTGCCATCAAGCACCTCCGGCTTAACCATGCTTTGCGTTACGATGTTGGCACTTATTTTCTGGCGATTGTTGACCATGTTCCAGAAATCCTTCTGAAGTTTCTCGACATCGACATCTTCCGGATGAAGAGAGCCATCTTTTGCCTCGTTCACGCCAAGCAGGATGATACCACCATCAGTATTGGCAAATGCGGAGTATGTCTCCCAGAAAGAACCCGGGAAACCACCCTTAGCCTTCTTGGCCTCAAGCTGATTATGTTCTCTATATTCGTTGAGCTTACTTAAGTCAAATCCTGCCATGGCTATGAACTTCTTGATTAGCGTTAACAATGCAAAGTTTATAAAGGAAAGTCGAATTACAGTATAGAAGACACTTCTTTAAACGCATAGGTGCGGAAAGTGCCGCCTTTCTTTTCCAAAGTGATGTACCCGGTGGGATCCACGGCAGCTATACGGGCTTCAAAATCCTCGTTGGTCAAATTATCGTGATATGGCCAATAGCCTTCCCCTCTCCAAAGCAGGAAGCGATATTTTGCAGCGAGCTGCACAGGATTGGGGTCTAACTCATAGGCATCAAAATCCTCTACTATCTGAGTCACCACCTCCTCCAAAAGTGGATCAAGCTCAAAATTGCGGTTGGCTATGTGGCACATAGAAATCGGATTAGGAGCATCAGAATAGAATTTCTCCTGATTTACATTTATACCTATACCTATGATTGACTGCACTATCCTATTTACCTGTAGCACATTTTCTATGAGCACACCCACCAACTTGCTGTCACGGTAATAAATGTCATTGGGCCACTTAATGTACACTTCATCACTGTTCAGCTGCTTACGGAGCACCTTTACTATTGACAACGCCACAAGCTGAAGCAGTTCAAACTGATGAGACGCTAATATGGTGGTAGGGCGCAAAATCACAGAAAAAGTGAGATTCTTCCTCGGTTCCGACTCCCAATGGTTGCCTCTCTGTCCCTTTCCAGCCGTTTGGCGATGAGCTGCCAATGCTGAGCCATGCTCAAATTTAGAGGCTGACTTTGCCAGCAGGTTGTTGGTGGAATCCGCCTCCTCTACGTATACAATCATACCCATAAAAAATTAAATGTAAGGTATATAGTTGTAGATTAGAAAATTATTCCTGACAGGTAGTAATCAACAAGTCGCGCGATTGATCAGGATTTACCTTTAATTCCACCTTCACAGTATCTTCAGGCAGCAAATCCTCTATTCTTTCAGGCCATTCGATAAGGCACACCGCGCCTGAGTAGAAATAATCCTCAACGCCTATGTCATAAGCTTCCTCAGGATTCTCAAGTCGATATAGGTCGAAATGGTAAATCAGCTCTGCCGTTGTAGAAGAGCGATATTCATTAATGAGAGAGAAAGACGGAGATGAGGCATCATCCTCGTCCACTCCCAAAGCTTTACAGAGCTCGGAGATAAAGGTTGTTTTGCCTGCGCCCATATCTCCATAGAAAGCAAATACCGTGTTGTCGCCCATAAGAGCCACAAATTCCTTGGCTGCCTCAGGCAACTTTGACAAATCTTGTATGTGTATAGTTTCTGTTTGCATTATATATAACTTTTTTCATTATTGCCCATACTGACATTTGGTAAATGGAGCACAGGATGAGTGTAACAGTTATGGCACAAAAATACTAATAATATTTGAATTTTAATGCTATTTATTAAAAAAACTACACAATATAAAGGATAATGTGTTAACTTTGCAGCCCCAATACATCAAACGTCTTTACTACGATGATACGACTCGATAGCCATTCCTTGCTCAAAGGTGTCAAAAAGGCCTTTTTTTACGTCAATAATTTCGCGGAATATGCGCTGCCCAATACGCTTTTCCGTGCTTTTTATAGATGGCGTAAGGATTCTCTTTCTCCGTACGAACTTGCTGTGGTAAAAGATCGATCTGAATATTATGTAAGGCTTCCACATGGCTCAAAGGTTGAAGGTAAATGCGTAGCAATCGCAGACTTCAAGTATCCCTTCGGTCAAAAACACAAATTCTCGGCTTATTTTTTTGACCTTTACGAGGTGATAAAATACTTCAATCCCCAATATAAATTCAGCTATATCTTCGGAGATGTCAATTGGGAGGCAGAGAGCCCTACTCTCACCAAAAGCCGCCCGATTGTACCAGGTGCCACAATGGATGCCATAGCAAAGCTCAATAAGGTGCGACACTTCAAATTCGTGAATGACTCAATGGCATTTACCGACAAAAAGAATATGATGGTATTCAGGAATGTAGTTAAGAAACAGCCTCATCGTACCCGCCTCCTCGAAATGTACCTCAATCACCCATTGTGCGACGCCGGTCAAATTAATCCATGCGCTGATCATCCCGAATACCAAAAGGATTATATGACCATAGCCCAAATGCTGAAATACAAATTTATCTGTTGTATAGAGGGCAACGACGTCGCTACCAACCTCAAATGGGTGATGTCGTCTAACTCGGTGGCAGTGATGCCAAAGCCTAAAATTGAGTCATGGTTTATGGAGGGCAGATTGATAGGCGGAGTACACTACATAGAAATCAAAGAGGATTACACCGACCTTGAAGAAAAACTTCGCTACTACATGGACAATCCTCAGGAGGCACAGAAAATAATCGACAACGCGCACCAATGGGTGGCACAGTTCAAGAATAGAAAAATCGAATTCTACACCCAACTGCACGCAATGGAGCGGTACTTCAAACTGACAGGACAAGCATAAAGAGCTGCCTACTGAACCTCCAATATAGCCTTTAGATACGTCTGCATCGTGCTTTTGGCAAACTGTGCGGCGTTGAACTTCCGTACATAATCCTTGCCTTGATCAGCATATTTATGGTATCTGTAGTTGTCGTATATAAGGGTTTTGGCAGCTTCAGCATACTCTTCTGTATTATCAGGATCAACATATATCGCCCCTCTGCCTCCGGCTTCCTCCAGACACGAACCGGTAGCAGCAATCACAGGTGTCCCCACCGACAGCGACTCCACAATTGGCAATCCGAAGCCTTCGTATCTCGAGGGATATGAGCTTAAGCGGGCAAGAGAATAGAGAGCCGGCAAATCGCTATTAGGCACATCCTTAAGCCACAATACGCGCTTTTCGAGATGATGCTTGGCTATAAATGTCATTATCTCTTTATAATAGGATTTGTGTGGATGCCCTACAAGCACGAGATTAACCTCTTCCGGCAGCGATAAGAGAGATTTTACAGCCAAAAGTTGATTCTTTCTGTATTCTATTGTACCGACCGATAATATGAACAGCTCTGGCAGGTGATATTTGGTTTTCACACTTTCTAATGCCGATACATCTGGACGCACATTGAATATCGGACTGCACATCTGATACACCACATCGATTTTTTCAGGTGATATTCCAAAATCATTTACTATATCCTCTTTTGTTCGTTGGCTTATCGCAATTATGCGGGTAGCGTTCTGAGCCGACAACTTATACTTCGCATCGTAAATGTATCTGTCTACCGTAGAATAATTTTGTGGCAAACGGCGCCATATTACATCATGGATTGTCACCACTGACGGAATATTAGAACGAGTGATATTCAATGGCAATTCATTGCTTAAGCCGTGGTAAATATTCACATTGTCGGTGATAAGCTGCCTTGTAAGCTCAAGAGATCGCCACAAACTTCCGAATTTCCTACCCAATGCACCCGGGGTGTACAAGCTTATGTTATTATGCTCTAAGAGGCGGCTGAGTTCAGCCGACTCCTTCATCTTGGGGGAATAAAGAATATATTTGTTGCGCGGATATAGCGAAGCCATACACTCGATAAGCGCACGGCTATAGTTGCCTATGCCCGTGCGGTTGCACACGGCGCGCTTTGCATCATATCCTATTGTGATATTCTCGATTTTCATTTCTCATGCAATCATAATCGCGTGTTATTACAGTGCAAAGTTAGCGATTTATCTATAGAGTGGCAAAATTTCAATACAATAAATATAAAACCGACTATTTATGCCACCGGATTATTTTTGCACATATTAGTTGAAATAGTCCACATATCAAGTTTAAAAATAGCAATTTTTTATATAAATTTGCACCAAAATTAATGACATGAAAAAGCTTTTTTTACTTGCATTTTTACTCTGCATCAGCGTAATTGCACAATCCGAACAACTTACCATCGGCCTTTCCGGCAATGGATATGTTACCAATCATCCCGATTCAGCGCAAATCACAGATCAAGGAATTGTACATTGGACAAATCCCGAAACTGTCATCAGCATCTTCTTTTATGTTCAACAACCGACAAAAGCCGATTTGTCACTCTACGCTAAAGGGCATTCTAAAATTAAAGTCACTTACGAAAAGAAAAGTTTTAACGTAAATCTGAACTCAGACGATTTCGCCACTGTACCAGTAGGAAAAATCGATATCGAGCAGCCCGGCTATGTACGTATAGACTTGCAGGGACTCTCCAAGCAAGGTGCCGGATTCGGAAATGTGAAGCAGCTAATTGTCGACAACGTAACCGGAGAAAGTAACTATGTAAAAGACTTTTCCGACTATTGGGGACGCCGCGGACCGTCAGTCCATATGGCATATCCGCTTCCGGAAGATGATATCGAATGGTTTTACAATGAAGTAACGGTTCCGGAGGATGGTGAGACGATGCACAGCTATTATATGGCGGCAGGCTTCGGCGAGGGTTATTTCGGGATTCAATATAACTCCCCTACCGAACGTCGCGTGCTCTTTTCCGTATGGAGTCCTTTTGACACACAGGATCCAAAGAATATCCCCGATGATCAGAAAATCAAACTGTTGCGCAAAGGAAAAGATGTGCATATCGGGGAATTTGGCAATGAAGGTTCCGGTGGTCAAAGTTACCTCAGATATCCCTGGAAAGCCGGTGAAACATACAAGTTTCTTATGCAAGTCAAGCCTGACGGGAATGGCAACACAACATATACCGCCTACTTCTATGCAACCGACGAAAAGGAATGGAGACTGATTGCGAGCTTCCTTCGACCGAAAACCGAAACTTGGTACAAACATGCCCACAGCTTCCTTGAAAACTTCAATCCGGAACAAGGATACCTATCGCGAAAAGTCATGTTCGGCAATCAATGGGCACGTAGTAAAGATGGCAAATGGATCCCACTAACTGATGCGATCTTCACACACGATGCCACCGCAAAAGCTAAAGTACGTCTGGATTATCAGGGAGGCAAAACGGACGATAATCGTTTCTATTTGAAAATGGGAGGCTTCTTTAATGAGTCAGTTCCGATGGGAACAAAATTTCATTGTGATCCAACCGGCGAACAACCGGAAATAGATTGGGATGCACTCGAGCAATTATAAACGATACTATACTGTGAATAAAAGCGGCTGCTTCTAAGGGCAGCCGCTTTTATTGTAATATAGAATGTATATTATTTAAGAGTGATCATCGGGAAATTGCCTGAGAAATCCACCGTAACGTGGTAGTGGCCTTCGTATCCGCTGAAATTGCCGCCGTCGAATGTCGCGCAAGTAAGACGTCCTGCACCATAGTTGCTATCCCAAGAATGGTTCAGAATGATCTTCCATTCACCGGTGATATCAACATCGCCTTCCCACACTGATTTATTATCATTGGGTGTAAGTTCCGCAGGACCTTCAGCATTCCAACCACAGAAACCGCCAATGACACCAACAGAGGTCACAGGAGCCAATGTGTATGTCAAATCCTGAATGTTGGCAGTAAGCCAATACAGTCCGGATTCTTCTTTGAAGTTAGCGCCACCTGAATCAAGAGTACCATCGGGTCCGTATCCCCAGTTCTCGTTCCAATTATTGATAGAAATTTTGAACTCGTTTTCTACTAAAACTGCACCGTGATAAGCACCCTTATTTAGCTCAATCCATTGTGAATTGTCCTGACTCCAGCCATTTGCTCCACCGGGAGTACACAGATACGGACGACCCTGATAGTTGGACACCCAATATGTCATCTCTTCGAGATTGATGTTGATAGTGTACCATCCGGAAGTTTCAATTTTCCCGGCACCGGGGTTTGAATCAACGAGATCACCGCTTGAAGCTGCATCTCCGTCAACTTTCACACCAATTGCGCCTGTTTCATCGCCGGCCTCAACTGCTGCCGGAGGGAGCACCTTCCAATAGAAATCGTTAGTAGCCTCTATAGCAATTGAGAATATCGGATCAGCGTAGACATCAGCCTTACTGTGCCAAAACTTGTATTCCTTTGCCTCCGCAGGCTTCCAATCACACAGTGCGCTGTAAAGATAGTAACTGTCTTCAATCACTATACCCATATCCAGACATATTTCCTCAAAAGAACCGGCACCAAAATATGTGTCAAAGCCGCCGATGCGATAATCTGTACCGCCATTTGATGCGAAAGCTTCCACACGGTAGTACACTGTCCTTACCTCCGGCTTCTTTCCGAAAAGCGCCACGTGAGCATCATTGAGCTCATTCACGTTAACATATCCGGTCTTACCGTCCATCACCACATCGATCGTCTTTGTCTTGGTGAAGTCTTCATCATTGCCAAGCTCGACCTTGTAGGTCGGAGCCCATCCTGTAGGGAGGGAATCGGTACTTTGTCTGAACACTTCAAGCAGAGGATTTGTCTTATAGTCCTCAAGATTTACTACCTTTCCGGCAGTAAGGATACCTGAAGCAGCTCCGTTGACGTCCGAATTAACAAGAGTCGGACCCTGCGGATTTGTCTGAACGGGAGTCACAGAAGGCGTGGTCTCATCGCATGCAACGAAAGCCATAGCCGCGGCACCCATCAGCAGTATATTAAATTTTTTCATTGTTCTGAATTTAAATGATTTTCTGATTCCGCCGCCCCTTTCGGGGCCGACGGATAATGCTTAAATTGAGAATTTGTGAATGAGAAGTGATTAGTCTTCTGCCGGCTCGAGCATCATAGAGAAGCTAGCGCCGCTCTGATACAGTGTGATTGTACCGTTGAAATCATCGGGCATTGTAATATTTCCCGACGAGCCTGCATTATCAAGAGAGTATTTCTTGTTGAACGCAAGATCACCCTTTGCGCCGCAGTTGATATTGCCCCATGACGAGTCAGCAATCTTGAATCCTGTACCTGCCGCGATTGACACACCTTCAAGCACATATACATTGGCCTTAGTGGTGGTTTTGAATTCCCATGCGGGATCAGCGCTCCAACCGTTCATATCGCCGCGCACGAAGATACCTGTGGGCAGATCCGGAATTACACGAGCAAAATAGTTGATACTTACGCTTTCAAGCTTCACGACATTTGAAAGGATATGTGTGTTGGGCACAACCTCGCCGGTGGATGACTGCACATGGGCGCTTAGACGCATATACACGGGGCAAGGGGTGGTGGGCCACAATTCGGGAAGATCGTCTGTGATGCCCATCATCTCCTCCACAGCCGCTGCAATTTCATCGTTGACGGGATTGATCTCCGCACAGTCATAGAACGCTGTTGGAAGCAGGATAGAAGCAGGCACATCGGCAGAAGCGGCTTTAAATTCCTGGTTGAGGGCCACCTCCACTTCGTATCTTACGCTGAGAGCTATGCCATATTGCTCAGGCTGAGAGCATGTCATATGTATATACCCATCCTTATTATCCTGAGTCAGGAGAATTCCGAGATTCCGGCCCTCAGGATCGTTGAGGAAAGTAGTTGTGGGCGAACCTGGCACGGGATTGAGCACAGGATGATCATCTTTCGACTCCCGACAAGCAGAGAAGGACAAGATAGCCGCCAGCGCAACCAATATTAATGATATCTTTTTCATACTGATAAAATTCATTTTGAGATTGGATAAATGGTTAATGGGTTAATATCCGGGATTCTGACCCACAGTGCTTTCATACTGGTAAGGTATAGCAAACACGTTGCGGTAAGAAGCTATGCCTGTACCGGCTGCGATACCGCCCTTCCAAGACCATACATAAGCATTGCCTGTGAATTTACCGAAACGCACAAGGTCGCTGCGGCGGTGTCCTTCCCAATAGAGCTCACACATACGCTCTTTTAGGATATCGTCGAGATCCATCGGATCCTTTTCAGTCACACCGGCGCGTGCGCGCACCTTCTTATACAGAGCATAGCCGGGGTCAGCATTCTGCACGCCGCGCATCTGGCACTCTGAAAGCATAAGATATGTATCAGCCAAGCGGAAGAGGGGGAAATCAGTTGTGGGGAACACTATTGAAGAAGAATAGGTGTTGCCTACGTTATCGTAATTGTCCTCGGGAGTGAGTTTGTATTTAACGCACATATATCCGTCGCCGTCAGCCTCAGTGCTGTTGAGGTCATTGACCGAAAGATTAAAGCTGCCTTCATAGAAGAGAGCGCGCTTGTCATCGTCATCAAAAGCCTGATAGAGTTCAGGTTTGATTTTCAGACCGTTCCAAATGGAGTTGGGATTACCAAGACGCTGAAGCTCTGTTTCATCAACCGATCCGAAATAAGCTCCCGCAGTGAGATAGGTGGTACCGCCATAGCTTTGCTGAGTCACAGGGTCGCTGGGGATTGTCCAAAGGATTTCGCCGTTACCTACATATTTGTCGTTGGTACCGCAGAAGAGATATTTGTATTCTGGAGCAAGTTCGGGAATAGTCTTAAGAATTTCCTTACATTGCTCGGCGCACTCGCTATACATAGCTTTGCCGGTATACACCTCTGCGTTGAGGTAAAGCTTGGCAAGAAGCATGCGGGCAGCTTCACGACTTACACGTCCGTACACTTGCTGGGCGGCAGGTAAAAGATGTCCACCGTCAATTGTTGCTTTAAGCTCTGCCACCGTAGCGTCAAAGAGCTGCTGTCGATCATATGTCTCGGGACTTTGGCCAATTTCCTGATCCATAGTACACCACGGTCCGCGACCAAAAAGATCGATCATATAGTAATAATTGAGCGACTTTAGCACGTAAGCTTCGGCTTTCATCTGCTCTATTTCCTCTTGGCTAAATGCGCCTGAAGCGTTGTCGATATTCTTTATGAATTCAATGCACTGGCGCGAGGAGGTGGCTTCACGCTGCATGCACATATAAGCCCACACGTTATTAGAGGTCCATGTGTTGAATTTTATATCGGCATAGCCGGGGTCGTTCCATGTGTTGAGGAGGATTACCTCATCGGTAGTAAGTTCTTGCAGATTCCAGTGGCAGCGGCTGAATGTACCCGCACCGCCGTCTACCCCCGAAGGAGTAAGGTTGCCTTCATAAAGGAGATTACCATAGAGTGTGCCGAAATATCCCATCCACTCGTTCTTTGAGGTAATCGTAGTCTGCTTGTTGGGGTCATCGGGAGTAATATCGAGGTCGCCGGTGCAAGCGGTGGAGAGACCCATTGACATCAATACCGCTCCGAAAGCCATATATTTGTATAGTTTCATATTATGCGATGTTGAAAAATTTTTTTTGAACATTTTACACGTCGATCTCTTAGAAAGTAGCCACTAAGCCCAAAGTGAATGTGAGCGGACGCGGATATACACTGCTATCGATGCCGGAGAACACCTCAGGATCGTTACCCTTGTACTTGGTTATTACGAAAGGATTCTGCACAGCTCCGAATAGACGCAGACGAAGATTATCTTTCAGCAGATTTTTCCATGTGTAGCCGAGTGTGATGTTATCGCAGCGCAGATAAGAAGCGTTCTGCACGAAATAGTCGGAGCAGAGGAGCGCAGTGCTCTTTGACGAGTCAAAGATATAGCAAAAATCGGGATTGAGTATATTGCCGAGGGGCAAAGTCTGGGCATCTCCACCGAAACAGTTGTCGGCCATATTCTTATTGTACATCCAGTTGCCGAAGCTTGCGCGAAGCACTATACCGAAGTCCCAGTTTTTGTAGTTGATAGTGTTCTGCCAGTTGAATGTCACTTTGGGGTCGCGACTATTGAACACATATTTATCGCTTTCAGTGATTTGTCCGTCTCCGTTGCGGTCAACAAATACACCTTCTGCCGGTGTGCCGTCGGGATTGTAAACTTGCTCGTACACATAGTAGCTGAAAGCTGGCTGTCCTTCTCGCTGGATCTGTACGTTCACCTGGTTGCCAATATCACCTGTATAAATATCAGCTCCCTGAGCAAGGTGAGTGATTTCATTTTTATTCCATGCCACATTAAGGCTCGAGGTCCATTCAAAATTTTTGTTTACTACAGGACGGGTGATAATATTGAACTCAAAACCGGTGTTCTTTAAGTCACCGATATTCATCGGACCATCAGGACCGTAGTTCGAACCTGCTGCGTAAGTAGTATTGGTAAGAAGATCCTTGGTTTTACGGATATAGTAGTCGAAGCTACCATTGATGCGGTTGTTCAGGAATGCGAAATCCACACCCACGTTCCATGTTGTAGTCTCTTCCCATTTGAGGTTGGTGTTGTATTTCTGTGGAGTCACGAGGAAGATATTTTCGCCGCCAGCGAAAGGAGGACGCTGTGTGGTGCTTGTGCTCACGTCATATACAGGCAAATAGGGGAATAGCATATCGAATGTCGAACCAAGGTCCTGCTGACCGGTTATACCCCATGTTCCGCGAACCTTGAAGTCGTTCATCACGGTGCGAACACCTTCCATAAAGTTCTCGTCGATCAAGCGCCATGCAAGAGCCACAGAGGGGAATGTACCCCAGCGGTGGTCGCTGCTGAAGCGTGACGAACCGTCGCGACGTACAGTAGCTGTCAATAGGTATTTACCCATCAGACCATATTGTGCGCGGCCGAAGAATGACACCAACTGATAGGGGCTGCTGTAGAAATATGTCTTATCCTTCTGATAGCCGTTAAATGACTGGCCGGGAGCGTACACTATGCTCCAATTGCTGCCCTTATTGGCGAATTTCTGCCAAGAGTAACCGGCAGTGAGATCAAGGGTAGAATTAATAGCGTCAAGCGCTTTGTTGTAGTTGAAGTAGAAATCAAGGAGAAGATTGTAGCGTTTCTGTTTCTCCCAATTCTTGCTTCCGTAGCCGTCTCTTATAGGATCGTCCTCGCCCTTTACGTAGTGCCCGGCTTTCCAAGCTTCCGGCGAACCGGGGAAGTTGTAGTTATACACCTTGCCGTGGTTGTACTCATAGCCGAGGTTAAGGTTGGCGCGGAGCTCCTGAAGGAATGGCATTTTCAGGTCAAACTGAATGTTGCCCACCGATTGCCAAACCTTAGATTTGCATTCATAGTCGAGCAAGCGGCTCACAGGGTTGATTGAGTAGATGTCACTGAGGTCAGTACCGGGTGTAGAAGCTGTTGCCACAGTACCTTTTTTTGTGTAAGATGTGAAGTTGTTGAACACATTGCCGTCAGGAGCATATACCGGAAGGGTGGGATTGAAGCTTACGGCTCCACCAAGCACTCCCTGCTCATATTGGTTGGATATATATGCGCCCTTCACATTTGCATTTACGCTTAACAGATTCCCGAAGAATTTGGGAGTAAGGTTGATGCTTGCTGTGGCACGATCCATACCCGAAGTCTTGATTACACCATTATTGTTGGTATAGCTCACGCTCACGCGATAAGGGAGGAATCCTGCCTGACCGCCTACGCTAAGATTATAGTCAGACGAAACTGTGGTGCGAAGCACTTCTTTCTGCCAGTTGGTATTGTATCCGCCAAGAGCGCTTGCCTGTGTGGATTCTTTGCCGAATTTTTCTATGATGTAATTGGTGAACTGTGCCCCATCCATCATATCAAGAGTCTTGCGGGCTGTATTGACATACATGTTTGCAGCGAAGTTGACCTGAGGCTTGCCGCTCTGTCCTTTCTTGGTGGTAATGATGATGACACCGTTAGAAGCGCGGCTACCGAAGATAGCGGTTGCCGATGCATCCTTAAGGATGGTCATTGATTCAATGTTTTCAGGCGACACAAGTGCTAAAGGGTTAGAGGATCCCTTTACTGATCCGTTTTCCATTGGCACGCCGTCAATCACGATAAGAGGATCGTTGCTTGCTGAAAGAGAGGATCCGCCGCGGATACGGATGCTGGCCTCACCATAAGGGTTGCCTGTGGTGGTGACTACCACACCGGGGCTTGCGCCTACAAGCATATCCTGGGCAGTAGTGGCAAGTCCTGCTTCAATTTCGCTGGGTTTAATCACTGCCACCGAACCGGTAGCATCTTCTTTCTTAACCACACCGTAGCCGATAACCACTACTTCGTCGAGGGCTTTTGATTGAGTTGTAAGAGTAATGTCGATCTTTGTGCGTCCGTCAACGGGCACTTCCATTGTCTCATATCCGACATAAGACACTACAAGAATAGCATCGGAAGGCACTGAAATACGATAATTACCATCGACATCAGTGGTTACTCCCACTCCTTGTACACCCTTTTGCGTGATGCTCACGCCAATCGCTTCCAAACCGTCAGGCTCGTATACCGTTCCCGACACGGTGATGTTCTGCGCCAGAGCCGGCACGGTGAATGCTATCACCATCAGGAATGCCATCAAGGCCTTCCGGCTCATCTGAAAACAAAAGTTCTTCATGCAAGAGTTGTTTTAAATTTTAAAAATTAATATTAGTTTATAATCTCTATCTACTTATTTTTCAGTTGGTAATGGAAATGTACGCTTTGGTCTTTTTCCGCAAGGCTCTTATATATGCGCTTAAGCGGTAAAATTACGGCAAAATTAAAGAGTTTTTGAATAAGATTAAAGAAAAATGTGACAAAAAAAAACATTATTTAACAATATTAACTATTCTCTTTAACAGAATAAAAATTTTGTATGAGATATTGCGTATATTAAAAATTGTATGTAATTTTGCACACGTTTCCAGCTAAAAGTTTCCTTCTACCATTCTATTAATCATAATTATTTATAATTATCTCTGATTGATAGCTAATCAATTAACAGTTTGAAGCTTTTTACCTTTACCTCTCGCTTGACATCCATACGCAAACTAATATTCCTATAATAAATATATGCACCACTACCACATCGAGGACTTACGGGAAATGCCAGATGAACAGCTAATTGATATTGCCAAAAGTGTTGGCATAAAAAAATTAGATCTTTCCGACAGAGAGAAGGGCATTTATCAAATACTTGACAATCAGTCTCAACCTGCCCCGGAGGATGTCCTCAAGGAGAAAAAAAGCCGTCGTGGAAGAAAACCACAATCCGAAAAAACTGAAAATTCAGAGCCACAAGCTCCAAACAAACCGGAACAAAAGAAGAAAAACACTAAAAAAAATATTCAGGTGGTTGAAAACCAAAATAATGATACCACCACAGAGCAGCCTACGGCCGAGGACAACCAGCAAAACACTGCGGTTGTGAAACCTGACGCTCCATCTCAGCAGCAGAAAAAACGCCGCGGCCGTCCGCCGAAATCTACCCAACCCGCAGAGAAAAAAGACAATCTGCCCGCAATAACACCTGAAATAATGGCTAATCAGCCTGAATTACCATTATTTCCCGCACCAGTCGAACTCCCTCATCCCCAAGAAATTACAATCGACAATATTGCTGCGCACATAGAAAAAGAGAAACCTACACAGCAGGAAAAGCCCACCCAGCAAGAGCCCATACAGCAAGAACCTGTACGGCAAGAAACCGTAAAGGAGACTCCTGCCACTCCTCAAAACGAGACTCCCGCTCCTCAGCGCGACGAGGCTTTCGGCTCGTTCTTCCCCAAAAGCGAAGGACGTAAATTTGTGCCACGCAGTCAGCGCGAGAAAGAAGAAGCTGCCGCAGCTGCCGCTGTAGCTCCTATAATAATAGCCGAACCGGGACAACAGATACCAAATCCTCCGGGCACAGGAAAGAAAAATAAGAAAAACCGGTTCAACAACAATAATAACAATAATAACAACAACAATAATCAGTTCCAGAACCAGCAGCAACAGCAGTTCCGCCGCCAAACCATGTACAACTTCGACAACTTCATTGTGTCGGAAGGCGTACTTGAGATTACACCCGAAGGCAACGGCTTCCTGCGTTCGAGCGATTATAATTATCTCCCCTCTCCCGACGACATTTTCGTATCGCCTCAGCAATTAAAACAGTTCGGACTGAAACCCGGCGATGTTGTGGAATGTACAATACGTCCGCCTCACGAAGACGAAAAATATTTCCCACTCTCCTCTGTAATAAGCGTAAACGGACGCACTCCCGAATTTATACGCGACCGAGTGCCTTTCGAGCATCTCACCCCTCTATTCCCCAACGAAAAATTTGATCTAACAAGCGGCAGCACATGCAATATATCCACACGTGTAGTGGATATGTTCTCGCCCATCGGCAAGGGTCAGCGCGGTCTTATCGTGGCTCCTCCAAAGACCGGTAAAACTATACTGCTCAAAGATATAGCTAACGCCATAGCCGAAAATCACCCCGAGACCTATATTATGATTCTGCTCATCGACGAGCGTCCCGAGGAAGTGACCGACATGAGCCGCAGCGTAAACGCCGAGGTGATAGCTTCCACATTCGACGAACCCGCCGAACGCCACGTGCGCATCGCCTCAATCGTACTCGAAAAAGCAAAACGAATGGTGGAGTGCGGACACGATGTGGTGATCCTGCTTGACTCAATCACCCGACTGGCTCGCGCATACAACACTGTGTCGCCGGCATCCGGCAAAATACTTTCAGGCGGCGTTGACGCCAACGCTCTACAAAAGCCAAAACGCTTCTTCGGAGCTGCCCGAAATATCGAGAACGGAGGATCTCTCACCATTATTGCGACAGCGCTCACCGAGACAAGCTCGAAGATGGATGAAGTGATTTTCGAAGAGTTCAAAGGCACAGGCAATATGGAGCTGCAGCTCGACCGCAAGCTATCCAACAAGCGTATCTTCCCTGCAGTGGACATTATGGCATCCTCGACACGCCGAGACGACCTGCTGCTGCGTCCTGAGACACTCAACCGCATGTGGATATTACGCCGATTCCTTAGCGACCGTAACTCTATCGAAGCTATGGAATTTATCAAAGATCGCATGGATCGCACACGCGATAACGACGAACTTCTACGCACAATGGGCGAATAACCATATCCACCCAATTCATGTCTTGGCCTAAAATGCCCAATATTTGGTATTTTAGGCCATTCTATATTCATATAGTGAGATTTTGCTTAATTTTGCGCCTAATTTCGTTTTTTACACCTATTTATATTTTATTATATTCCCCTGTATGAAATACAAATTGATAGTATTAATGTGCGCTTTGGGCTTCGGACTGCCCGTTATTGCTGCAGACACACTGACTGACAGCCTCCAGCTATCTCTCGACGACTGCCTGCGGATAGCCCTCTCCGAGAATCCAACTGTAAAGGTGGCCGATATGGAAATCACACGCACGGACTACTCCAAAAAGGAAACCCTCTCTCAGCTCTTGCCTCAGGCAAGCTTTGCCGGTACTTACAGCCGCACACTCGCCAAGCAAGTGATGTACATGAATATGGACTTCAATATGGATGATCTCCTCGGAGGAGGCACCGGCGGCGAAGGAGAAGAAAATCCGTCGCGAGCGCAATCACAGTCAAAGAAAGGAGGCGGCAATGATGGTATCAAGGTGGGACTTGACAATTCATACTCAGTCGGATTTTCTGCATCTTTACCTCTTATCGCACCCCAACTTTGGGCATCGCTAAAACTCTCCGATAATCAGATACTCCAGGCTGTGGAAAATGCGAGAGCCTCCAAGCTCGACCTTATAAACAATGTGAAAAGCGCCTATTATACCCTGATGCTCGCCTACGACTCGCGCCGCGTGCTGCAGGAGAGCTACGATATGGCAAAATTCACACATGACCTATATTCCAAACAATACGAAGTGGGCGCCGCTTCCGACTACGACGTGCTGCGTACATCAGTGGCTATGAAAAATATTGAGCCCCAGCTCATGCAAGCCGATGTGGCTATCAAGCAGGCGCGTCTGCAACTGCTGATTCTCTTAGGTATCGACACCAACCAGCCTTTTAGAATATCAGGCACACTCACCGATTATGAAAAGACGATGTACTCCGACGTGCTGTCAATCGACAAAGACTATTCACGCAACTCATCTCTCTTGCTCAACGACCTCCAAACCGACCTTCTTAAAGAAAGCCTGAATGTGGAGAAAGCCTCTCTATATCCCACGCTCGCAGCATCGTTCAACTACAACTGGACCTCGATGTCTAACGGTTCGCCCTTGAAAAATTTCCGCTGGACTCCCTACTCTATGGCCGGTCTCCAGCTAAATATACCTCTCTACACCGGGGGTAAACGCTACAGCCGCATCAAAGCCGCTCAAATCCAAGTGGAAGAGATGAAATGGAACAGACAGAATCTTGAGCGCAGCGTGTCAATGCAGGTGGACCTTGCAGTTGACAATATAAAGGTAAATGTTGAGCAGATAGCATCTTGCTCTGAAAGCGTGGGCGAAGCCTCTCGAGCTCACGAAATAATGGAGAAGAGCTTCGCTATCGGCGCAACATCATATCTCAATCTCCGCGACTCGGAGCTTGCCCTCACTCAGTCGAGACTCGCCTACTATCAGGCTATCTACAACTATCTTGTGGCTCGCAGCCAGCTCGAACTCCTTCTTGGCAACGCCCCGATCGAGCAATACACCAATTAACTCCGCCTCCTCGCCGCATATCTTTCACGAAAAATCTAAATCATTATGAAATCAAAATATCTAACGTCAATCGCACTGATAGCCGCCCTGTGCTGCAGCTGCTCAAAAAAAGATACAGTAGACACCACCACCACGCTTGTCGAAGAGGAAGAGCTTCCTATCGTGGAGCTTAGTGTAGCTTCGCGCCGGGAAGTGCCGCAGACCAAGACTTACACCGCATCGGTGGAGGCTGAAAACACCAATAACATCTCCTCGTCGATGCCTAACCGCATCAAGACTATCACCGTGGATGTAGGCGACCGCGTGCACCGCGGACAGACAATAGCCACGCTCGACCGATCGAATATAGACCAGCTGAAACTGACTCTTGACAACGCTAAGCGCGAATATGACCGTGCTGTACGGCTTCTTGAAATCGGATCAGGCACACAGCAGCAAGTAGATCAGCTTAAAACCCAACTTGACGCCTATCAATCGCAGTACAACAATATGATGGAAAACACCGTGCTGGTGTCACCGATCAACGGCGTAGTGACGGCTCGCAACTATGATCCAGGAGATATGACCGGCAACGCACCCATCGTCACAGTAGGTCAAATCAACCCGTCTGTAAAAGTTATGATCAACGTCACAGAGAACGACTACACCAAA
Source organism: uncultured Bacteroides sp. (assembly GCA_964546885.1). Classification (GTDB taxonomy): domain Bacteria; phylum Bacteroidota; class Bacteroidia; order Bacteroidales; family Muribaculaceae; genus CAG-873. The sequence goes on along the minus strand of CAZJKZ010000006.1, from coordinate 33,773 downwards.
GTAAAGACCGGCACACCCGTGACCGTGACCTTCGACGCTTTCCCCGACGAGGTATTCAATGCCAAAGTGGGACGCATCTACCCGACTGTTGACCCTGCTACCCGTACATTCCAGGCCGAGATACTCGTCAACAATCCCCAATCGCGCATCCTACCCGGCATGTTTGCCCGCGTGATTATGGATTTAGGATCGCAGCTCAATGTAGTGGTGCCTGACCGCGCAGTGGTGAAGCAGACCGGTTCGGGCAACAAATACGTCTATGTCTACAATGACGGTGCGGTAAGCTTCAACCGTGTAGAGCTCGGACAGCGGTTCGGCGACCAATATGAGCTTATCTCGGGCGTAGAGGACGGAGATTCTGTGGTAATAGCCGGACAGAGCCGCCTTATTGACGGAGCACAAGTGAGAGTAAAATAAAAATCCTCTACCAGAAAATTATAACCTACACTAATAAATAATAAACTTATGTCATTATACGGCAGTGCGGTGAAGCGACCGATCATGACCACTCTTTGCTTTGTGGCTGTGGTGATAATGGGTCTATTTTCGCTATCAAAACTTCCTATCGACCTATTTCCTGACATAGAGACCAACACCATCATGGTGATGACATCTTATGCCGGAGCGTCGGCCCAGGATATAGAGCAGAACGTGACCCGTCCGCTCGAAAACGTGCTCAACTCCGTGGAGCATCTAAAACATATATCTTCTAAATCACGCGAGAACATATCGGTAATCACTCTCGAATTTGAATACGGCTACGATATCGACGTGCTAACCAATGACGTGCGCGACAAGCTTGATATGGTGGAGTCGGCTATGCCTGACGATGCCGACAATTCCATCATATTCAAATTCTCAACCGACATGATTCCTATCGTGCTCTTATCTGTTCAGGCTGATGAGAGTATGCCCGGACTCTACAAAATCCTCGATGATGTGGTTGCCAATCCTTTGGCGCGTATCAACGGTGTTGGTTCGGTGTCAATCTCCGGAGCACCCGAACGTGAGATCCACGTATATGTCGATCCCGTGCGCCTGGAGGCTTACGGACTCACAATTGAGGCAATATCGAGTCTTATTTCCGCAGAAAACCGCAATATCCCCGGCGGCTCTTTTGATGTGGGCTCAGATACTTATAGTCTACGAGTTCAAGGCGAGTTCAAATCGCCTGACGAACTTAAGGATGTAGTGGTGGGCAACACGGGAGGACGCACTATATATTTAAAGGATGTAGCAGTCATAGATGACTCTCTTGAAGAGCGCGCCCAGGAGACATACAATAATGGGCGCAAAGGCGCGATGATCATAATCCAGAAGCAGAGCGGCGCCAACTCAGTAGAAATCTCTGAACAAGTGATGAAACGCCTGCCTGAACTACAGAAGCGTCTACCCGCCGATGTAAAAATAGGTGTTATCGTTGACACTTCCGACAATATTCGCAACACAATCGCCACCCTTGTGGAGACAGTGCTCTACGCCCTCCTGTTCGTGGTAATCGTCGTATTCCTTTTCCTCGGACGTTGGCGTGCCACGGTCATCATCACCCTCACTATCCCTATCTCTCTTATCGCCTCGTTTATATATCTGGCAGTCACCGGCAATACACTCAACATCGTGTCGCTGTCGGCGCTGTCAATCTCCATCGGTATGGTGGTGGACGATGCCATTGTGGTGCTTGAAAACGTAACTACCCACATAGAACGTGGATCAGACCCAAAACAGGCGGCCGTACATGGCACCAACGAGGTGGCTATATCCGTAATAGCGTCTACTCTCACTCTTATAGCCGTGTTCTTCCCTCTCACACTCGTCACCGGTATGACGGGCGTCCTATTCCAGCAACTGGGATGGATGGTGTGCATCATGATGACTATCTCTACTATCTGCGCACTATCGCTCACACCTATGCTTTGCAGCCAGATGCTAAGACGAGTCAACAATCACGGAAAACTTTACAATATTTTCTTCACTCCTATAAGCAAGGCTCTTGACGCTTTTGACAACGGTTATGCACGTTTGGTCACATGGGTCGTGGGTCACCGCCTCACTACAATTGTGATATGCGTCGCTATCTTTATCGGCTCTCTGATGCTGGTCAAAGGCGTCGGTACGGAGTTCTTCCCCGTTTCGGATAACGGACGTTTGGGGGTAAGTCTGGAGCTTCCCATCGGCACACGTGTGGAAATATCCAGAGAAGTGACCGAGCGACTTGTAAAGGAGTGGGAAGAGAAGTATCCGGAAATAAAGGTGCTCAACTACACCACCGGACAAGCCTCTACCGATAATACATTCGCTTCTCTGCAAGACAACGGGTCGCATATCGTATCTATGAACATCTCACTCACCGACCCTGGCGACCGTGACAGAGGCATCACCGAGATTGCCCAGCTCATGCGCGAGGACCTGAAACAGTATCCGGAATTCAAGAAGACACAGGTGAATGTGGGCGGTAGCCGAGGTAGCGGTATGAGTGGGCAGGCTACTCTCGACTATGAAATATACGGATATGACTTCACACAGACCGACTCTGTGGCTCAGCAGCTTAAGCGATTGCTCGAAGGCATAAAAGGCGCTGCCGACATCACAATCTCACGCTCAGATTATCAGCCTGAATACCAAGTGGATTTCGACCGTGAGAAACTTGCCTTATACGGTCTGAACCTGTCCACTGCCGCCAATTACCTGCGCAATCGAATCAACGGCTCCACCGCCTCGCTCTATCGTGAGGATGGTGAAGAGTACGATATAAAAGTGATGTACGCCCCCGAACATCGTACAAAGATTGAGGATATCGAAAATATCATGATTTACAATGCTGCCGGTCAGGGAGTGCGTGTGCGCGACGTAGGTAAAGTGGTAGAGAGATTCACGCCTCCTACTATTGAGCGTAAGGACCGTGAACGTATCATCACCGTATCTTCGACCGTGCAGGATCGACCCATGAGTGAAATCGTTGAGGAAGCACAGGCAGGTATTGATCTTATGGAGCTGCCACAAGGTATAGCAATACAGCTGTCGGGTAGCTACGAGGACCAGCAGGATTCATTCAAGGATTTGCTCACGCTCGCCGTGCTTATCGTAATATTGGTGTATATAGTGATGGCTGCTCAGTTTGAGAGCTATACCTACCCCGCCATAATCATGACCTCGCTGATGTTCGCCTTCTCGGGTGTATTTATAATACTCTACATCACGGGGCATACACTTAATGTGATGTCGATGATTGGTGCCATCATGCTTATCGGTATCGTTGTAAAAAATGGTATCGTGCTTATCGACTATATCACACTCAACCGTGAGAGAGGCATGTCAGTGCGCAGGGCTGTGATTCACGGCTGCAAAAGCCGTCTGCGCCCTGTGGTAATGACCACCCTTACCACCATCCTCGGTATGGTGCCTATGGCATTCGGTACGGGACAAGGAGCCGAGACATGGGCACCTATGGGTGTGGCCGTTATCGGCGGTCTTACCTTCTCTACCATTCTAACTCTGCTTTTCGTGCCCACGCTCTATTGCGTATTCGCTGCCAATGGCATCAGAGTGCAAAGGCGCAAGCATCATAAGGCACTGGCGAAAAAAGCCACAATTTGACATCCATTTCAAAATTGACGACATTATATAATATGAAAGCTATACTGATAACATTTGACCAAGCCCACTATGCCAAAGTGCTGGATGTGCTTGAGCGCAGCAACTGCCGCGGATTCACAGCTTGGGAGACCGTACAAGGCCGCGGCTCGCACACGGGCGAGCCTCACTACGGTTCTCACGCTTGGCCGTCAATGGCGTCGGCTGTAATATCCATAGTCGAGGATCGGCAGGTGGACCACGTGCTCGAGCGACTCCACGCCATCGACGAAGACCGTCCGAAGCTCGGACTGCGCGCCTTCGTATGGGACATAGAACGCACCATATGACCCTCATTTATCAACAATTCAGAAAAAACGTTGCCTAATGTGTTTTGGCAGCGTTTTTTTTATTGAGATTATTCAAAAAATTACTATCTTTGCACCCACAAAAAAACCACCACAAACCTATCTTATCTCAAAATGGTCTTTTCAGATCTACTTTTTCTGTTCGCTTTCATCCCGGCCTTCATTGTGCTTTATCTTATAGCGGGAGGCCTCGAACGGGGATTTTCTGTAAATAAACACACTATCAAGAACTTCGTACTTGTGGTATTCTCCCTCATATTTTACGCTTGGGGCGAGCCTGTGTACATGCTCTTGATGCTTGCTTGCGTGCTTATCAATTATTTTGCCGGACTGCTAATCAATTACAGCAAGCGGGGGCGCAAGTTTTTCTTGTTTTTAGGCATTCTCCTCGATATCGGTATCTTATGTACGTTCAAGTATTTGGGCTTCTTTGCCGACACCCTCGCCCACTTCGGCATGACAGTGGATGTGCCGCGCTTGCCGCTCCCTATAGGCATAAGCTTCTATGTGTTTCAGTCAATCACCTATCTTGTTGATGTCTACCGCAAAGAGTCGCCGGTGCAGAAGAGCTATTGGGGACTGCTGCTCTACATCTCGATGTTTCCGCAGCTCATTGCCGGGCCTATCGTACGCTACGGCACCATCGCCGAAGAGATACACAACCGCCATGTGACATCAAAGGATGTGGCCGACGGTGTGTTCCGCTTTCTCATCGGTTTGGGCAAAAAGGTGATAATAGCCAACCAGATTGGCGAGATAGCCACTCAGATGCTTGCCAATGGACAATATCAGGAGTCTGTAGCGGCAGCCTGGATAGGCATGATTGCCTTCACTCTGCAGATATATTTTGATTTCTCCGGATATTCCGACATGGCAATCGGCATAGGCCGCTGCCTTGGCTTTCACTTCTGCGAGAATTTCGACCATCCCTACTGCTCGCGCACCATCACCGAGTTCTGGCGTCGCTGGCATATGTCGCTCGGCACGTTCTTCCGCGACTATGTGTATATCCCTCTTGGAGGCAACCGCCGCCACCAGATTATCAACATCTTTATAGTGTGGTTCCTTACCGGTATGTGGCACGGCGCAAGCTGGAATTTCATCATCTGGGGTCTGTATTTCGGAATAATCCTGGTGGTGGAGAAGCACACCTTGCTCAAGATTAAAGGTCATGTGCCCTCTCCCCTTCTGCACCTATATACTATGGTAATCGTGACGGTTGGCTTCGGCATCTTCTATTTCGACGATTTCGGAAAGCTCACCGATTTCTTCCGAGTGGCGTTTGGCATCGATCCGCGTCCTCTCACCGATTTCGTGTCCACAAATATCCTTTTCACCAAATTCTGGCTATGGATTGCTGCGCTTCTCCTGTGTATGCCTATACGTCGCACCGCAGGCAAGATTGCAGGCAAGGTGCTCAATAGCGACGGATTCGTTTATAAGAGCGTGCATCTCACCTCTCGATTCGCCCTTGCCGCAGTGCTTCTGATTGTAAGTGTGGTTCTGCTCATCGGTGCCACCAACAATACGTTCCTCTACACGCGCTTCTGACATCAAGTAAACCATAATTATAGTTATCAACTTTAATACATCAACGACCTTGCACCACAAAATATTCATATTTCTGATTTCTCTGCTTTTCTTGTCGCTCGCAGTAGTGTTCTGTGCGTTTCCCCGCAGCAGCTACTCTGAGTTGGAGCGTCGCGATCTCGCCGAATTTCCTTCTTTCAACCTGGAAGACGTCAAGAGCGGCAAATGGATGAGCGATATGCAGACATGGTTCAGCGACACGGAGCCTTTCCGCGACGAGTTCATGACTGTCAATATGTCAATAAAAGACCAATTGGCCCTCAACACTCAGAAAATCCAGCTGATCATGAATGTTGACGAAGTGGAAGAGGATGCAGTGGCTTTTATAGCTGCTCCCGCTGCCCCTCAGCCTGAGACAGCAACCCCAACTTCCCCATCTGCAAAGAATGTCAGCGGACATGAGAACACCCTCACTGCCGATGAAGATAACGCCCATATGGGTAATTCGGGAATACTCGTAATCGGTACGGCTCCAAATGCACGCGCTCTCATGGTGTACGGAGCTCCAGCGAAAGCGGGTGAAAAATATATAAATTCAGTAAACGAATATCATGCCAAATTCGGACATAAAGCTAAGGTTTACTGCATGCCAATACCGACATCTATAGAGTTCTACTGTCCCGACAAGGCAAAGAAGCTTGTGACCTCACAGATAGCAACTATCAACCATATTTATGACAAGCTTGAAGGCGTGGTAGGCGTTGACTGCTATAGTGCGCTCAGCCAGCACGCTGACGAAGACATATATCTGCGCACTGACCACCATTGGGCTCCGTTAGGAGCATATTACGCAGCCGAAGCTTTCGCCAAAGCTGCCGGTGTGCCTTTCAAGGATCTGAGCCATTACGACCGTCATGAACTTCACGGATTCGTGGGCACGATGTACGGGTATTCCAAAGATATATCTGTGAAGAAATCGCCTGAGGATTTCGTGTATTACACACCCCGCGATGTGGAGTACTCCACCACCTACATCAATTACAACCTTGATAAAAAGCTCAACCTCATAGGCCAGCAAAAACCGTCAAAGGGCAAATTTTTCATGAAGTACAATCATGGTAGCGGCGCAGCATACAGCACTTTTATGGGAGGCGACGCCAAAATCACGCAAGTGAAAACTTCCACCAACAACGGCCGCAATCTTTTGGTGATAAAAGACAGCTTCGGCAACGCTGTTCCGGGCTTCCTCTTCCATTCATTCCAGGAGGTGCATGTTGTGGATTTCAGATATTTTACTTACAATATCGAGGAGTACGTTGACACCCACGGCATAACCGACATACTTTTTGCAAACGGTATTTTCAACAGCTGCGGTGCAAAGATGGCAAGCCAGTACCACAAATTCCTGTCTCAGCGGCCTTACACGCCTGTGCCGGCACCAAGAGCGAATGAGGACCAACAAAACAAACTTGAGACGCCGCTCGCATCGGAGCAACAGAAAGAGGTTCAGATGGCCGAACGACAGGCACAGCCTCAGATAATTACCGATACTCCCGTACAACCTTCAGAGCCCCAGACGCCGGCCACCCCGACTGAGCCTGAGACGCCTGCCACCGCCCCGGTAGAAACACCAATAGAAGCCCCGATTGAAATTCCTATCGTTGAGGATCCGGCGTAGATTTTGTAAATAATAAGAATTTAAATAAAACCACCATCTAAATGAAAGTAGGAGATAAAGCGCCGGAGATCCTCGGCACGGACCAGGACGGCAAAGAAATCAAGCTGAGCGACTTCGCCGGCAAAACATTAGTGCTGTATTTCTATCCCAAAGACTCAACTCCGGGGTGCACCTCAGAGGCATGCAATCTGCGCGACAATTATCATGAACTCCTTGCCAAAGGCTACGCTGTGGTAGGAGTAAGCTGCGACAGCGAGAAGTCGCACCAGCGCTTTATCGAGAAGAATTCACTCCCCTTCCCCCTCATTTCAGATCCTGACCATCATCTGGCAGAAGAAATGGGAGTGTGGGGCGAAAAGAAAATGTGCGGCCGCACCTACATGGGCGTATTTCGCACCACCTTCATCATCTCGCCCGACGGCGTGATAGAACGCATAATCGGTCCGAAAGAGATAAAGGTGAAGGACCACGCCGCACAGATTCTACAGGCATAACAGTCACCTATACTTCATCAGGCCATGGACACGGCTCGCCCGTGGCTTTCACAGAAGGACGACTCGCTCCGACGGCACGCAGGCGCTCTCCAAGCTCAGAGGAGAGCGCCTTTACTATATCCGGATGCTCTGCTGCCAAGTTGTGTTTCTCGGATAGATCATTATCTATATCGAACAGCATCTTTGAGTGATCGGCATAATTGTATATAAGTTTCCATTGATTCTTGCGGATAGAGCAGCTGAGATCGATGCCAGGTCCGGAGAGTCCCCACACATGGGGATAGTTCCAAATAAGAGCGCGGTCAGTCGAGGTGTCGCCAGTACCGTCGATCATAGGCACAAAGCTGATGCCGTCGATAGCATGCCCATAGTGGTCAGACGCTGCCGGGTCGATACCTGCCATCTCAGTGATAGTGGGATAGAAATCCTCAATCATCAGGTATGAGTCGCACTGCGAGCCCGGAGCTGTATGGCCCGGCCAGCGTACAATCATCGGTTCGCGTATGCCGCCTTCCATAAGCGATCCCTTGCCGGATGTGAGAGGGGCGTTCTGCGTATGGATCTCGCCGTCGCGCCATCCGGTGTGGGCTGCAAGCCCCCCGTTATCGCTCATAAAGATTATTATAGTATTGTCAGCCTCGCCGTTGGCGTCCACCCAATCGAGTATGTCGCCAAGGCTCTTGTCCATGCCTTCGACGAGCGATGCATAGGCTGCATCTTTGGGGCCGAGTCCTCGGTCGAGATGCTTCTGATAAAAGCGCGGGTCTCGGTCGATAGGCACATGCACGGCATAGTGGGCCATATAGAGAAACCACGGCTGATTGTATTTCTTTGCTTGATCCAAAGCTTTGAGAGCCTCTAAGGTGAGTGCTTCTGTAGCGAATGTACCGGTGCCCCAGTATTTTTCGAGTCCTTCTATTGCGAATCGTGATGTAGGATTGCCCTGTTCGTCATGTCCAAAATTCTTTTCGCTGAGATAAGTAGCAAGGCCCCCGATTGCGCTTCCGGCAACATTTACTTCAAAACCCCAATGATGCGGATTCTCTCCAGGTGTGTCAAATGCTCCTAGATGGGCTTTCCCTACATGTATAGTGTGATAGCCTGAATCCTTGAGTTCCTGAACAAACGAAGGTCCGACAAATGTATTGTTGATGCCTGGCACACGCTGCACGCCGTTAAAATTCCAGTCGGCGGCAGGCGCAATAGTGTCGTTATGCTCGTCAGTCATCTGATCTCGGTTGAGAGTCCAGTTGGTCACGCCGTGACGTGCCGCATTAGCCCCTGTGAACAGACTGCACCTCGAAGGCGAACTTATAGCGGAAGCATAGGCCTGCGTGAATTTCATTCCCGAATTTGCGAGCCTTTCCATATTTGGAGTAAGGAATGTGCGATTGTAAGCCGTAGTGTCCGGAGTGAAAGGTACAGAGGTGTCCTGCCAGCCCATATCGTCAACCATAAAGAGTATTATATTAGGTCTGCTATCAGTGGTCTGCGCTGCGGCTCCTAACATAGCCGCCATTGCAGAAAATGTACATAATTTCTTTTTCATAACTATACTATGTGTGAATTGGATTCATACCAGAATCTTTCGATGGAACGGCACCAACAGGCGAAAGGCCTCCTTTGTGACGATCAGCCACAAAGATAAGCCTTTTTCTCCTCTTTTGCAAATCATTATTTTCACAAACTGTCTCGGGTCCATGAACTGCCGAGGGGCAATCGATCTACGCGTCTATTGGATTCCGTGATATACCCGATATGATGGTTTGCTCGTATTGAGCAATATAGGAGAGGAAATGCTCGCTGAAACCACTGATTTCGGCTGTCCAGACGCCCTCGTATGCAATGCCATGGGTGTTGCATGATACATCACAGATGTAATTGAACGGAGCAAACGGACGTGGCACTCTCTTGTCGACAAAGTCACAGTCCTGACTATCTGAGAAGACAATGATACGGTCGAATTGTTTTTGGCCAGAAAACTTATCCTTACACCACTCAAGACATTGGCGAGTAAAGATACCACCACAGCCAATACGGGCGCGTGTATCATGAAGCTGCTGCATCATGTCAAAGCCCTGTTTGGGATATTGAATCCATTCATGTGCGCCAATCCGGGATATATCATTACCGGCAGTGCAGACCAACTCATATTCATCACATACTTGTGTTGCAAGTATAACCATGGCCGTAGCACAGTCGAGCCGTGTTAACTCCGATTTTGACGATACCCTCGCGCCCATAGAACCAGAGACGTCAATGATGAAAAGCGACCGACCGTTGAGCCGGGGCTGGTTGTCCGCTGCTTTGAGCATGGCCGGTTCGATTAGATGTATGAACTCCGGTGTCATCCGGGCGGCTTTCAGGAAGTCGAAAGGAAGAAGCATGGATGAGGATAAGCGGTCGAAACCAGTTTCGATTACTTGTCGGTCAACACTCGCCTTGCGCATATTGGCAAGGTTGCGTAGAAACGCGAGTGCACCCAGTTTGCCCTGGGACACTAATCGCTCCCAAGTAGCCTTTTTGTTTTCACCGCCAGAAAGCGCTACCTCCCATGTGTCAGGAATCGTAAGGCTTCTCTCAGCTATTTTGCGAAATAGGATTTCTTCCTCCTTGCTCTGTGGTGTGGGGTGACATAGAAACATCACATCTCGGAGTTTTACTTCAGTGTTGCGGTCGTATTTGGCAAACTGATACTCATCGAAGTTGTGGAATGCTTCTGCCAGGCCTTTCAAAGCCTGATGCGCAACAGTCTTTTTGCCACCGTTGCGACTCCAGTATAGAGCGAGAAAGTCGGTCAGCATATCAGCTCTCGTGATGATTTGTGGAAGTAGCAGACTCACGAACTTCGAATGTTCAGCGTATCGACACATTTCGACTGCTAACAGTAATGGAGTGTGGCGAAGTTTCTGCACCTTACGGGCGCCCAATGCAATTTCGTAGACCTCCTTCGGTGCACACTGCGGCACCAGTTCCGACAATTGTGCGGCAACTTCCTTGCCGTCGATGTAAGCAATATCCTCCCACAGCAAGTTGGCCATGACCACACGCTTTAGGAGCGATACAGCATCCTGTCGGGCGGCATACGCACCGTAGCCGCCGGCGAGTCGCTCTGATTTGTCGAAAACCGAGCAGCTTTTGATGGTTGGATTTAATTTGCTCATAATTATAAATTTAAATTGTTTGATGCTTGGCAGTGCATACGGGACTCGAACCCGCGTAGGCCGCATAGACAGTGCGGTGGCTAAACCATTCACATATAGCACTATGTAAGCAGAGCCCGAACAGGAGACCCATGTCGTGAAAGCGAAGTTAGCGCGTTCTACGGCATCTGCGTTTGCGGGCATGTCAGGATTCGAACCTGAGACCAAATGGTTAACAGCCATCTGCTCTACCTACTGAGCTACATACCCATTATTAAAAAAGAGAGCAACAAGCGACAAGGGTTTCACCCAATGCACTATGTAAGCAGGGCCCGAACAGGAGACCCATGTCGTGAAAGCGAAGTTAGCGCGTTCTACGGCATCTGCGTTTGCGGGCATGTCAGGATTCGAACCTGAGACCAAATGGTTAACAGCCATCTGCTCTACCTACTGAGCTACATACCCATTATTAAAAAAGAGAGCAACAAGCGACAAGGGTATTACCGATAGTCAGTCGGTGTGTTTTTTGTTTTGGAGACGAAGTATCCCTTATCTTCAGCATCTCTTATGGCGGTGCATACGGGACTCAAACCCGTGACCACCGGAGAGACAATCCGGCGTTCTATCAACTGAACTAATGCACCATGAAAGCAGGGCAACAAGCGAAAAGGCTATTTTTTACAGCGTTCTAACCGATTGAACTATCTCGCCAGAAAGGGCGGCAAGAGCCGGGCTTGAACCGACAACATCTGTCCTGATCGAAGTAAGCCTTCTCTTCAGCACCTGCTTTGATTTCGATATTTCAATGTTCTCGTGTCGTTCTTTCTGTTTGACGATGCAAAATTATGACCATACTGTGACACGTATTGTCCTACTTCAAAAAAAATCACTAAATTTGCAAAAATTTTATTCCACACCCCCAAATTATGCCTAAAAACAGAAACGCTTTGATGAGAATTCACACGATTGACGCTTGCTTGCGCCGTCGTAACCGGCTATGGACAATCGATGACCTTGTGGAGGCCTGCGAGGATGCGCTTTATGAATATGAAGGCATATCCGAGATTTCAACGCGCACCATACGCCGGGACCTCCAACTGATGAGAAGCGAAAAATTGGGCTACAACGCACCAATCATAGTCAAGGACAAGAAATACTACACTTATGAAGACCCTGATTACAGCATCACCAATTTGCCACTCTCCAAAGAAGACCTTAACGAACTATCTTCAGCACTTGATATTATCAGACACTATGGCTCTTTCAATGGGATGTTGGGACAGGAGGATATAATCACCAGACTGCAGGATACCGTGCAAAGCCAAGAAAGTCATAGCCGCGTGATTTATCTTGAAACAAACCAACAACTGAAAGGCCTTAATTTTCTCGGTGTGTTGTATGACTTTATTTTAAAGAAGGCCCCATTGTCCATAAGATACCACTCCTTTACAGCTAAAAGAGAGACCGTGCAGCATATCTCTCCTTATATATTAAAAGAGTTCAATAATCGGTGGTTCCTTTTCGGTTATTCACAATTCACCCATGGACTTCGCACATTGGCTCTTGACCGTATTATAGAGGTTAAAGAAGACAAAGATAATCCATATATCGAAAACACCTTCTTTGACCCCGAGTCTTTCTTTGATAGCATGATAGGTGTAACCCGCAGCACAAAAGATCAACGCCAGCAGATAATTATAAAGGTGGACAAGGAAACAGTACCTTATATTATAACGAAGCCTCTGCATAGCAGCCAGCAGATTATCGAAGAATATGAAGACGGCACAGTGCTGTTCACTTTTAATGTGGTTCACAACCTCGAACTTGAACGCTTGTTGCTTGGTTTTGGGAGTCATTTGGAGGTTATAAGTCCGAGGATTTTACGAGACCGAATTGCAAAACACATGTCGGAAGGAACCAAAATTTATGAGAAAATTTCAAGTGTGACAATTGATGACACACAATCATAATAATTTTGCACCATAAAAAACAAACGAAACAAAAATTAAGGAAATGGAAAAATTATTATGTTCATCTCCAAGTCTTGAACTGGTCAACCTTCATATACACGTTGTGGAAGCAACAAAATTCTAGGTAAAAAGTACCGGGCCAACATTGTCCAATGGGCCATTTATGCATCTCCATGACTCTGAAGTCATCAAAATGTATGGCTATTCTCTCCACGGAATCATAAACCTTTAAGTTTGAAAGAAATGAAAGAATTAAAAGGAAAATACTGCACAGACTGCCGTGTGTTTATTGATGAAATCGAAGAAACGGCGCTTGGATTAATCCAAAGCATTCTGGACTCGCCGATTTTTGCCGGAGCAAAAATCCGAATCATGCCAGACACCCATGCCGGGAAAGGTATTGTGATTGGCTTTACATCAACATTGTCAGACTATATCAACCCCGACCATGTTGGCGTGGATATTGGTTGCACAATCGACTCTTGGTTTACGGGGACTCGTGTCGACTCAGTTGACCTTGTTCGTCTTGAAGGTGACATCCGTAGCCGCGTGAAATTCGGAATGGACGCGCATACTGCTCCACAACTTGATAAGGAGGATTTCTATCGTTTCTTGCAAGGAAAGATGGACGAATGGCATAGTTCCTGGCCTGAGATGATTCAGCCTGTCGATGTAAATGCGAAATTCGTATCAGCGTTTTGTCGCCGAATGGCTCAGGACGAGACTATGTTCTGGAACTCGCTTGGCACCGTCGGCGGTGGCAACCATTTCATTGAGATCGGAGCAGAACCGGAGAAAAGAACATTGGTATATACGATCCATTGTGGAAGTCGTAACCTAGGTTTGAAGATTGCCAAATATCATTCCCGCCGAGCCAACGATGCGACATCAACACTCAAATTCCGACAAGAAGTGCAGTCTATGATTGACGACTACAAAGCTACCGGGCGCCATACAGAGCTTGAATCTGCCATCCGTGAATTTACGGAATCATATATGTCAACCTCGCCCGCCGGCTATCTGCGGGATGAACAAATGAGTGACTATCTCACCGATATGGCCGTAGGACTTGCATACGCACTTTACAACCATGAGGTAATCAGTCGTCTTGTGCTTGAAGCGTTGCGCCAACAGGATACACCGGCAGAAGTAATCGACATGGTCCGCTCAATCCACAACTACGTTGACTTTACAGACCATATTATCCGTAAAGGAGCAGTGCGCAGCTACGAAGGAGAACGTTTGGTAATCCCGTTCAATATGCGAGATGGATTGGCTATCTGCCGGGGAAAGAGCAACGTCGACTGGAACTGCTCAGCTCCTCACGGGGCTGGGCGAGTGATGAGCCGCGCAGCTGCGAAGCAAAACCTGTCGGTAGAAGAGTTTAAGGAACAGATGAAAGATGTCGTGTCAACATCAGTTGGCATGGGTACAATTGATGAAGCTCCCGGAGCGTACAAAGATACGGAACTCGTCATGAGTCTTATCCGCGACACTTGCCACATCGAATACCTAATTCGTCCTCTCATCAACCTTAAAGACAAGAATACAGCTGATATTGAATAGAGCTGCATCAAATCATAGCGTCAAATGCCCCCTGTGTTCTCAATCGATGAGGCGTTCTTGCTGATAATGTCGGCTATCTGCTTGTAGTATTCGCAACTTCCGTTGGCTTGCCTGACCTTTGATCTAAAGGGCATTTAATTTCATCAGTGATGGTGGCGGCCAGAGCATTCATGCGCATGCATGACACACGGGAAAAATCGATAGAGTCCTGTGTGGCGACAATCAGCAAGCGGCCTTGAGAGCATAGATCAAAATCATGTGCTGATGGTTTTTCTCGCTCGCCTAAAGGTCTATTAGTGATTAGAATGAATCGGCTTCCTAATAATTCAGCCTCTTTCCTGATTTCTTTTTCTCTTTTACTAATAAAAGGAGATACCAATACTCCTCCGTTCCCTGCTGTATAGAGCCATCTTTCCCTATTGGCAGAATACGCTTCATCATTATCTGCCCGATGCACAATTACTTGATCTTTAAAAGGATTGTCGAGAAGGTGGATGTTACCATAAGCTTGGCACGCGACGCCTCCAATCATTATGTCATTTCTCCTCTTGAAGAAATCAGGATTAGCCCGACGTACCGCGAGACGGTAGGGATTCTCCTTCAAATATCTATAGACTATATTCAAATTGCGAGAAGCTGTTATAATTTGGTCATTAAAGCCTTTGTCGAATACACCTGTTATATTAGCTTTTTTATTGACTAAGTTTTTAAAAATTGCTATTTTTCGGCCCAGTATATCATCCAATTGCGTCTCTACTCTTATGAGTAAATGAAGATGATCAGGCATCAGAGCATATTGGAATAATTTCAGAGCCGGATGAATGGTCGAGATTTCTCTTAATGATTCTTTTACGATTTTTCCAAGCGGTGAAGCAAGTATATACGAGCTTCCGATTGTGCCTACGGGCTTATTGTAATCCCCTGCCAATGACCCAAAGTATGGTATATTGGGGCTTTTAAGCAAGGTGATATGATAAAGGCTCTTGGCTGTATAATCATGCCATTTGGCTCTGTAATTCCCTATATTACTCATGGGGCATGTTGGATTGAAAGTTCGCTGAAGCTCGCTACAGGTCAAAATTTTTGTTACGGTCCGAGCTTTAGCGAGGAGAGGAGCCAATGGGCAAGGAGCCGGTGCGGCCCCAGGAGGAGCGGTCGAGATTGCGGTAGGAGACAGCTTCAGCGATATGTGCGGGCAAGATATCGGGCGACGCATCGAGGTCGGCGATTGTGCGGGCCACCTTTAGGATCCGGTCATAAGCACGGGCGCTCATGTCATATTTTGTCATTACCTTCTCGAGAATCGCTTTGCTCTCATCTGACAGCACTACCCACTTTCGGATAAGACGCGAGGTCATTTGCGCATTGCAGCGAACGTTGGGCTCACTTGCGAAGCGGGCGTCCTGTATGTTGCGGGCTGCAATCACTCGTTTGCGTATGTCGGCGCTTGTCTCTCCCGAAGTGCGCTCAGAGAGAGCCTTGAAGGGCACAGGCAGTATTTCTACTTGTATATCTATGCGGTCGAGCAGCGGCCCACTGATGCGATTGAGATATTTAGCTACTTGTCCCGGCGCACAGGAGCATGCCTTTGTGGGGTGGTTATAATAGCCACAAGGACAGGGATTCATTGAGGCTACCAGCACGAATCCCGCCGGATATTCCACACTGTATTTAGCCCTTGAAATAGCGATTGTACGGTCTTCAAGTGGCTGCCGAAGCACTTCCAATACACCTCTGCTGAACTCGGGAAATTCATCGAGGAACAATACACCATTATGCGCCAGCGATATTTCGCCAGGCCTAGGATTGTTGCCCCCTCCGACCAATGCCACGGGGGATATAGTATGATGCGGCGCACGGAACGGGCGACATGCCATAAGCGATGTGCCTCGCTTCAACGTGCCTGCCACGGAATGAATTTTTGTGGTTTCCAGAGCTTCCCGCAATGTAAGGGGCGGCAGGATAGAGGGGAGGCGTTTAGCCATCATAGATTTGCCAGCTCCCGGAGGTCCCACGAGTAGGATATTATGCCCACCGGCACAGGCCACTTCGAACGCCCGCTTCACGTTTTCCTGACCGTACACATCTGAAAAATCATCTTCGAAGACGGAAGACGCCTTGGCGAACTCTTCGCGTGTATTCACTATTGTAGGCTCTATAGTACCCGCCCCTGCTAAAAACTCCACTACTTCACGCAGATTCTCTGCCCCGTACACATCTAAATTATTTACTGTGGCAGCCTCTACGGCATTGACCTTCGGCACTATCATACCTGTGTAGCCTAATTCGCGGGCCTTAATAGCCATTGGCAACACACCGCGGATAGGGAGAAGGGTGCCATCGAGCGACATTTCGCCCATAATCATGAAACGCCCCGGCACTGATATTTTCAAAGTCTGCGCTCCTGCCAGCATCCCCACAGCTATCGGTAGGTCATATGCCGCTCCCTCCTTCTTGACATCGGCAGGAGAAAGATTCACCATTATTGAGCGCCTTGGAAATTCAAGCCCTGACTGTTTAATGGCAGATCGTACCCGGTCGCCGCTCTCCTTTACAGAAGTGTCAGGAAGTCCGACTATGGTGTACTGTGCCCCATTCTCCACTAATACCTCTACGGTCACTACTATAGCGTCAATCCCATTTACGGCCGCAGCCGGTATTTTTACGAGCATAATTCTTTATTTATTAGTTTTTCAGGTATTGTACAGACTCCTATTTGAAAGTGTAAGTGATATAGGCTGTGGCAGGCTGGGCATCATCATAGCTAGCACGGCTGAATTTTCTTGCTCTTACCTCCCTTTCAATTGCTGCACGTAGGGCCGCGTTGGTGGCGGCCGGAGGTGTACCGCCGCTGAAATTCACAGATGTCACTCTGCCCGTTGCGTCTATCTTAACTGTAAGAGTCACACTTCCCGTCACCGTGCTCGGAACTTGGGCATATGCAGGCAATATCCAACCGCCACCTACTTTACCGCGTCCTGTGCCTGTGGTGCCTTGAGCTGAGGCATCGGCGTTCTTATCGCCTGAGTTGCCTTTATCCTGGGTTGCCGATGTAGCAGAGTTGTGTTTTCCAGAGGCATTTTTAAAAGCGTTAGCCACTTCATTATTAGCCTTGCGACGCACTTCCTCCTCCTCTTTTTTCTTCTTGTCTTCGGCTGCGCCTGTATTTTTTGGCTTGTCTTTTTTTACTTTGACGGGAGAGGGTTCGGGTGAGGACACAGGTTTTGGTGCTTCAGCCACGGGACCCTTGTCTTCAAGGTCGGTGCCTGAGGCCGGAGCAGCTTGGCTTGGCATATGCACAGTCTCCTCCAAATGTGAGCTGGTATCCTCCATATCTGCCGACTGGGCAAGCGAGGAAGTCTCTACCACTTCCACAAATTCTTCTAATAGACTTATATCAGCCTTAGTATCCTGCTTTTTGTCAACAGCATGCACTTTAAGATAGGTGACAGAAAGCACCACCACCACAAGCGCAGCCACCAGAGCCGTGCCGATTGAAGCTATTATGCGCGCGAGCCTTTCAGTGTTCATTTCTTTGTTTGTGATTTTTTGCCGGGACGAGTTGCAAGCACCATCTTTATGCCATTTTCAGCTCCTACATTAAGCACGTCCACGATTCGCCCGTATCTCACGGCCTCATCAGCATATATAGCCACACAAGTTTGTGCGGTGTCCTGAGCAAGGGACATTTGCAGATAGGTAGTGAGAGAATCCAGATCAAGAGTCTGAGCATCGGCATCGGCATAAGCCGCAGAAATATTTCCGATAGAGTCGATATAGATGCGAGTTGCGGGCTTGATTGAAGATTGTTCGGCACTCTCCGGCAGATTAATTTCCATGGCGGTCGGAAATACAAATGTGGATGTCACCATGAAAAAAATCAGCAGCAAGAATATGACATCAGTCATTGATGCCATAGAGAATGTCTCTAATACTGTGTTTTGTCTTTTGAAAGCCATACCGTAAAGTGTCTTTTATGCTATCTCATAGGCTCGTTAAGGAGATCCATAAATTCCATTGTCTTAGCCTCCATAATATTCATAACCTTATTGATGTGCGATACCAGATAGTTGTAGGCAAAAAGAGCAATAATACCTACGATAAGACCGGCCACCGTGGTGATAAGGGCGGTGTAGATACCTCCGGCGAAGTCACCTATCGATGCACTGTTGCCTGCAGAGGCTATGGAGTAGAAGGACTGCACCATTCCGATTACAGTGCCGAGGAAACCAATCATGGGAGCTCCTGCAGCTGTTGTGGCAAGCCAGGCGAGACCTTTGGAAAGTGATGCCACCTCAAGATTGCCGGTGTTTTCTATGGCCACAAGCACATCGTTCATTGGACGTCCGATACGGTTGATACCTTTTAATATAAGTCGCGAATAGGGCGAATTAGTATTTTTGCATAGGCGCACTGCGCTTTCCAATTCGCCGGCATGAATGTAGTCGCGGATGCGTTTCATAAACGTCTCGTCATTCCGGGAGGCTTTGTAAATCACTATTGCCCTTTCTATAAATATATATATGCTAATGACAGCGAGAATCGCCAACGGTATCATAATCCATCCGCCGGCCAAGCATAACTCCCATATTGTTATCTGTTCCATAGGGTTGTAGAATTGAATTGGTATAAGTTTTATTATTTAAGACACTCTTTATAGCGGCGAATCGTCTCCTTCAAACCAAGATAAAGAGCATCACATATAAGAGCATGCCCGATTGACACCTCATTAAGGTAGGGCACCCGCTCATGGAAGAATTTTAGGTTTTGGAGCGAAAGGTCATGACCGGCATTGACGCCCAGACCACAACGGTGAGCTGCATCACTTGCGGTGACGTAAGGGGCAACTGCCGCTTCCGGATTAGAGGGGTAAAGATCAGCATATGGCTTAGTGTAAAGCTCTATGCGGTCGGTGCCCGTTTTTGCTGCGCATTTTATTGTCTCAACGTCAGGGTCTACAAAAATCGATGTGCGGATACCGGCTTCCTTAAAACGCTCTACCACAGCGGTAAGAAAATCCATATTTGCAGCCACGTCCCATCCTGCGGAAGAAGTGAGGGCATCGGGGGCGTCGGGCACTAGGGTCACTTGCGCCGGACGCACTTTCAACACGAGATTGACGAAATCCTCGGAGGGATATCCTTCAATGTTGAATTCTGATCTCACCAGTGACTGCAATTTGAAGACGTCGTCGCGTCGGATATGGCGTTCGTCGGGGCGCGGATGCACAGTTATACCTTCTGCACCGAATGTCTCACAGTCCTGGGCCACCTTTAGCACGTCGGGCACATTCTCGCCGCGTGCGTTGCGAAGAGTGGCAATTTTGTTGATGTTAACACTTAGATGTGTCATTATTGCTTAATGAAGAACTTTTTTAATGTTTATTGTGTTGACTTTATAAGGAAATTTGATTATAAAATCGTAACTTTGTATTTGAAATGCAAAAATAGTGAGAATTTATTACATGACGAAAGAATTATTGCCAAAAGATATTATTATGAGTGATTTTGATGTGCTTTTTCCGAATACCGGAGATCAAAGCAGTCTTTTGGTATGCTGCTCCCGGTCAGATTACAGTGCTTCGCACATCACACGCGCCATTGAGGACTGCGATGCTCAGGTGCTCAATTTAAATGTCACATCTCTTCATTCTGATCCATCGGATTTGATAGTTGCCCTTCGTATCAACCACCGAAATCCCCAGGCTGCCGTGCATTCGCTGCAGCGCTACGGATACGAGGTTATCAACGCTGAATCGTCATATGCGGAGGAGAATGAAAAGATGCGCAGCCGCGCCAATGAGCTTTTGCGCTATCTTGAAATGTAAAATGTATTTTATGACCCTAAAAAAGGGAGATTTTAAAATTTACTGCAAAAAAATTTTGGTGTTAAAAAAATTATGCTTAACTTTGCACCGCAAAAGGCGGGATAGCTCAGTCGGTTAGAGCGTCGGATTCATAACCCGGAGGTCCTGAGTTCAATTCTCAGTCCCGCTACAGCTCAGATTCCGAAAGAGCGGCATTTTTTAATGCCGCTCTTTTGTTTTTCTTATCCGAGTTATGAGAGTAATTGGAGACTCCATAATAATTTTTAGCGTTAAAATGCGTGTTACATAAAAAAAATGATGTATATTTGCCATTTAAAACTACAATGTAAGCAAAATGGCCGAAAACGCTAACATAGAACGCTGGACAGAAATCGAACATCTGCCTCAATGGGATGAGGAATTTTACCACATCTACACCGCAAAAAAACTCGGCAAATGGGTGATGATAAAAACCTTGCGTCCTGAGTACGCCGACGATCCCAAATATCAGGAAATGATAGAAAAGGAGTTTGACGTGCGCTACAACCTTGCGCATCCCAATATCGTAATGATCAACGATTTCGAAGATATTCCCGGTATTGGCAGATGCATTATCACAGATGACGTTTACGGCCTGTCGCTAAGACAAATCACCGACGAAGGTAAACTCACCCAGCACCATATCTCCCAACTTGCCCACCAGCTGGTAAGCGCTATGGCCTATATTCAGACCAACCACATCGTCCACCACCCCATACGCCCAGAATCAATAATCTTCACCGAAAACGTCGAGAACCTGAAACTCATAGATGTGGGCTTCGACCAAAAAAACACTCTAACACCCACAGATGTGAGCGATGATATATACAATTTCGGACTGGTGATACGTGAAGCCCTTGACCGTTCCGGCATACGCAACAGCAATCTTCGCCATATAGCCAACAGATGCATCGAGCCGGATCCAAAGAAGCGCTTTCATAATATCGACGATCTGCGCATGGCCATTGAGGGAAGATCCAACAAGAGGAGGTATGTACTTATCATCTCGTTTCTCGCTATAATGGTAGCGATATTGATTATCATCAATTACATTTATTTACCACGTTGACGACTTACAGCTTATCCAATGAAAAATATCGAAATACGCCCGGTGCCTTTAGAAAAAGGCAAACTGAAAAAATATGTAAAGTTTGGCATTGACCTTTACAATGGCAACCAATATTTTGTGCCGCCGCTCATAATAGATGAGATCAACACTCTCCTGCCATCAAAAAATCCGGCTTTCGATTTCTGCGAGGCCCAGCCTTTTATGGCATATGTCGATGCCAAGCCTGTGGGACGCATCACGGCTATAATCAACTATGCCGTCAACAAGCGCACAGGCGAGAATGTACTGCGTTTCGGTTTCCTTGATTTCATTGACGACCCGGATGTGGTCAACGCCCTTTTCGACGCCGCTATCGCATGGGGCAAAGAGCGAGGAATGACTGAAATCGCCGGACCGCTCGGCTTCACGGATATGGACCATGAAGGAATGCTCACCTTTGGATTTGACGAGATGGGCACAATGGCCACAATATACAACTATTCATATTATCCTAAGCATATGGAGCGTTTGGGTTTTGAAAAGGACGCCGACTATGTGGAATTTCGCATAAAGGTGCCGGAAGCTATTCCCGAAAAATACAAACGCGTGGCTGATATCGTGGCACGACGCTTCGAGCTCAAATCTAAAAAATACACCTCTGCCAAGAAACTCAAAGCCGAATACGGAACCGCTTTCTTCAACCTCATCAACGAGGCCTACGATCAGCTATACGGCTACTCACCCCTCACGCCCAAACAGATCGACTACTACATAGACATGTATCTCGGCATTCTGAAGCTTGACGGTGTAAGCCTGATTGTTGACAAAAACGACGAATTGGTGGCCGTAGGTGTGTCCATGCCGTCAATGTCGATGGCTCTGCGTAAATCAAAAGGCAAGTTGCTGCCCATAGGATGGTGGTATCTGTGGCAAGCTCTCCAGGGAAAAACCGACGTGGTGGACCTCCTGCTTGTGGCAGTTAAACCAGAATATCAAAGCAAAGGCGTAAACGCATTGCTTTTCAACCAACTGATACCTGTATTCCAAAAGTACGGTTACAAGTGGGCAGAGAGTAATATTGAGCTTGAAGACAACGAGAATGTGCAACGCCAATGGGAGTATTTCGACCATCGCCTACATCGCCGCCGCAGAGTATGGAAAAAGAAAATCTAAATAATCAGAACATCTTAAATATACAAAAATGGAATATATAGATTTAGACATTAAAGACATCTATGGCACCGTCAGCGAGGAAAAAGTGACGGGGCTCTACAAGGAAGCCGAAGAGGCTCTTGTACACGTGCTTAAAGGCGATGCCGCCGGAAATGACTTCTTAGGCTGGGTGGATCTGCCCTCACGTACAGGCGAGCAACTAATCAACGAAATCAATCTGTCGGCTGAAATCCTCCGCCTCGGCTGCGAAGCTGTAGTGTGCATCGGTATTGGCGGCAGCTATCTCGGTGCCAAAGCCGTTATCGAAGCCCTCAGCGACTCTTTTGCATCATACGGACATCGCCGCCAAGGCCCGATTATGCTCTTTGCAGGACAAAATATCGGCGAAGACTACCTCTATGAGCTACAGGACTTCCTGAAGGACAAGAAATTCGGCATAATCGTAATATCCAAATCAGGTACTACCACCGAGCCGGCAATCGCATTCCGTCTGCTAAAGGCACAGCTCGAGGAGCAAATGGGCAAGGAAGAGGCTGCAAAACGCATCGTTGCCATAACCGACGAGAAGAAAGGCGCACTCCGCAAGCTCGCCACAGAAGAAGGCTACAAGACATTCGTTATCGAGGATAATGTGGGGGGTCGCTTTTCCGTACTGTCTCCCGTAGGTCTGCTCCCTATAGCTGTAGCCGGATTCGACATCGAATCGCTTATCGAAGGCGCCCAGGACATGCAGCGCGCCCTCACCCAGACAGGCAATGTCAACATGGCTATAAAATATGCCGCTGCGCGCAACGCTCTTTACCGTGCCGGCAAAAAGACAGAAATCCTCGTCAACTACAACCCCAAGCTCCACTACTTTGCAGAATGGTGGAAACAGCTCTACGGCGAGAGCGAAGGCAAGGACCACAAAGGCATATTCCCCGCAGCCGTTGACTTCACCACCGACCTCCACTCCATGGGCCAATGGATACAGGACGGCGAACGCACTATCTTCGAGACCGTGCTTTCCGTGGAAAAATCCGAATTTGAGAAAGTGATTCCGACTGACGAGGCAAACCTCGACGGACTCAACTACATAGCTTCGCTCCGCATCGACCAAGTGAACAAGATGGCCGAACTCGGCACTCGCATCGCACACGTTGACGGCGGCGTGCCCAACATGCGCATATCCATACCCGCTATCGAGGAAGCGTATCTCGGCCAACTAATTTACTTCTTTGAGATAGCTTGTGGTATCAGCGGATATATGCTCGGCGTAAATCCCTTCAACCAGCCCGGCGTTGAGGCCTACAAACGCAATATGTTTGCCCTCCTCGAAAAGCCCGGCTACGAAAAAGAGACTGAAGAAATACGCAAACGCCTATGATCGGAGTTTTCGATTCGGGCTACGGCGGACTCACCATACTCCGGGAGATAATGCATACTCTCCCGGAGTATGACTATATTTATCTCGGCGACAACGCACGCGCCCCTTACGGCACTCGCTCGTTTGAGTGTGTCTACCGATTTACACTCCAAGCCGTGAAATATCTTTTCGACCGTGGTTGTCCACTTGTGATATTAGCTTGCAACACCGCGTCAGCCAAGGCCCTGCGCTCCATACAGCAGCGCGACCTCCCTTATATTGACCCCTCGCGCCGAGTTTTGGGCGTGATTAGGCCTACGGTGGAGAAAGTGGGCGCGCTATCCTCCAACGGCAAAATAGGTATATTCGGCACGCCGGGCACAGTCGCCTCGGGTTCATACGATATTGAAATTGCGAAATTATACCCTAACTTTAAGCTCTACAGCCAGGCATGCCCTATGTGGGTGCCAATAGTGGAGAATGAGGAGGGCGACACTCCGGGAGCCGATTATTTCGTAAACCGCGATGTCAACCGGCTTTTCAGTAAATGTCCTGATATCGATACGGTGATTCTCGGCTGCACACACTATCCCATACTCTATGACAAAATACGCGCCGCCGTGCCAGAAAGCGCATCAGTGATAAGCCAGGGAGAGATTGTGGCAGAAAGCCTTAAGGATTATCTTAGTCGCCATCCGGAAATGGAGCGCCGACTCACAAAAGGCTCGTCCACGCTTTACCTTACCACCGAACAACCCGAAAAATTCAACGGTCTTGCATCGATGTTCATGCACCAAATTATTGAGGCAAAACACATAGATTTACCGGTATAAAAGAATTTTTTCAAAAAAAGACTGTCATCACACAACATTTTTATAGGTTTTTGCGTTATACCCTCTAAGAATCTCAAATTTTTTTCGTAACTTTGTCACCAAATTGCACTTTTGGCGACATGCCATAACGCACACAAACCGCATACCTATATATGAGACAGCTAAAAATCACTAAGTCAATCACTAACCGTGAAAGTGCATCCCTCGACAAATATCTTCAGGAAATCGGTCGCGAAGAGCTTATCACTGTGGAAGAGGAAGTGGAACTTGCCCAGCGAATACGTCAGGGCGACAGGCAAGCACTTGACAAGCTCACCCGAGCCAACCTCCGATTCGTGGTGTCTGTAGCCAAGCAATACCAAAATCAAGGACTATCTCTCCCCGACCTTATCAACGAAGGCAATGTTGGACTGATAAAAGCCGCCCAGAAATTTGACGAGACCCGCGGATTCAAATTTATCTCCTATGCGGTATGGTGGATTCGCCAGTCGATACTTCAGGCCCTTGCAGAGCAGTCGCGTATCGTGCGTCTCCCGCTCAATCAGGTAGGCTCGCTCAACAAAATCGGCAAAGCTCTCTCAAAATTCGAGCAAGAGAACGAGCGTCGCCCGTCAGCCGAAGAGCTCGCCAAAGAGCTTGACGTCCCGGAAGACAAGATTGCCGACACACTGAAAGTATCAGGCCGACACATATCTGTGGATGCTCCTTTTGTGGAAGGCGAAGACAACAGCCTCCTTGATGTGCTTACCAACGACGATTCGCCCATGGCCGACGCATCCCTCACACAGGAGTCGCTCTCTAAAGAGGTGGACCGAGCACTGCGACAGCTTCACGAAAGAGAGCGCGAGATACTGAAGATGTTCTTCGGTATAGGATGTCAGGAGATGACCCTTGAAGAGATAGGCGCTAAATTTGACCTCACGCGCGAACGCGTGCGCCAGATCAAAGAAAAAGCAATACGTCGCCTAAAAGGACAGAAAAGCAAGCTTCTTAAAACGTATCTGGGACAATAATCCCTATATCCCCTACAGCGGCGAGATTGGTAATCAGCTGATCTCGCCGTATGTTTTATCAATTCAAAACCAACACATTTCATCCATGGGCAGCGTAAAAAGCCTTGCAAAAGATACAGCGATTTATGGTATGAGCAGCATAGTGGGCCGATTTCTTAATTGGCTGCTTGTACCTCTTTATACAATAGTTTTCGCCCAGGCTCAGTATGGTATAGTCACCTTTGTCTATGCAGTGGTGGCAATAGCCTTAATAATTCTGACCTACGGCATGGAGACGGGATTCTTCCGCTTTGCCAACCACGAGCGATGGCACGATCCCATGCAGGTGTATTCCACTGCCCTGATATCATTAGCGGTAAGCAGCACGGTATTCGTAGTTCTTGTGTTGGTATTTCTGCATCCTCTTACCGAATGGATGGGATGCGGAACGCACACATCCTATATTTGGATAATGGCGGTGTGTGTGGCGATCGACGCTTTCACGGCATTACCCTTCAGCTATCTGCGCTATCGCAAACGCCCCGTGCGCTTCGCAGTGCTCCGCCTTGTCAACATAGGCATAAATATCGGTCTGAATCTCTTTTTCATCCTCCTTTGCCCTTGGCTGATGAAGGTTGCACCGGGAAGTGTCGACTGGTTCTATGTTGCCGATTACGGCATCGGCTATATATTTCTCGCAAATCTAATTGCTTCTGCTGCTACACTTCTAATGCTCATCCCGGAGTTGCACGGCTTCAGATACACTTTTTGCGTGGCTCTGTGGCGCGAGATGATTTGCTATTCCGCCCCGCTGCTGTTGCTTGGTATAGCCGGGATAATGAATCAGACCCTCGACAAAATCCTCTTCCCCTTTCTCTATAAACAGCCCGACGCTATGGACCAACTCGGTATCTACGGCGCCAACTATAAGATAGCAATTCTTATGGTGATGTTTATCCAAGCCTTCAGATTTGCCTACGAGCCCTTCATTTTCGCCCAGAACAAGGAGAAAGGCGACAATAAGATCAAGGCGTATTCAGATGCTATGAAGTTTTTCATAATCATGGGTTTGTGTATCTTCCTGGGAGTTATGTTCTATCTCGGCATAATAAAATATTTTATCTCTCCTAAATATTTCTCAGGCCTCAAGGTAGTGCCGATAGTGATGCTCGCTGAATTCTTTTTCGGGATTCTATTTAATCTTTCGGTATGGTATAAACTGTCCGACAAGACTATGTGGGGTGCTTGGATATCACTCATCGGACTTGTAATAACAGTGATAATGAATGTACTGCTTGTGCCTAAATACGGGTATATGGGTTGTGCCTGGGCAGCTTTCAGCTGTTATTTCGTAATGATGGTGGTAAGCTATGTAGTGGGACAGAAGCATTATCCTATCTCATATCCTATACACCGCATCGTCCTTTACACCTGTGTATCCTCAGTGGTATATGCGCTCGGCATGTATGTGTTCGTCACCCCCGTAGCCTGGGTAAATTACGTAATACGTACATTGCTTTTATGCCTGCTCGTATTCTTTGTGGCAAAGAGGGAACGTCTTACCTTGAGCTCGGTGCTAAATCCAATTCTTAGCAAAATCAGAAGATGAAAGTAGTGCTTATCAACCATAGCGACACGCGCGGCGGGGCATCGGTAGTGACTCTGCGACTGATGAACGCCCTTCGTAATGCCGGCATAGACGCTCGCATGATTGTAATGCACAAATCCCCAGACTCCCCTTATATTTGCACAGCCGAACCTGCATGGCGCCGCAAAGCTTGTTTCCTTTATGAGCACGAGTATATCTTCACGCACAACGGCTTTTCACGCGACACGCTGTTCAAGATCTCGATAGCCAACTGCGGCATGCCACTGCATAAGCATCCATGGGTAAAGGAGGCTAATGTGGTATGTCTTAATTGGGTGAACCAAGGGATGCTTTCTCTCAGTGAAATAAGTAAAATAAAGGCACCGATAGTGTGGACCATGCACGATATGTGGTGTCTTACAGGCGTGTGCCATCATGCCGGGAAATGCAAAGGCTATCTCAAGCAATGCGGCCACTGCCCTTTGATATCGCACGGCACAAAAGCAAATGATATGTCAAGCGACACTCATAGGCGTAAAAAAGAGCTATACGCAGCCAAAAAGATTCACTTTGTGGCTGTAAGCACATGGCTCGCACAGAAATGCGGAGAAAGTTCACTTTTGAAACCTGAGGAAGTGACGGTAATACCCAATGCATTTCCGGTAGAGAATTTCTCTGATAAGCCTGTCAAGCCCCGTAGCGCTTATGGGCTACCCGACGATAAGAAACTCGTTGTTATGGGCGCCGCACGTCTCGATGATCCAATAAAGGGATTTGATATTGCTATCGATGCGCTCAACCGTGTGGACCGTAACGATATAACGGCTATATTTTTCGGCGAAATACGTGATAAGAGTTTGCTTGAAAGACTCAAAGCTCCCTATGTGAGCATAGGCACCATAACTGACGCGACCACCCTACACGATGTGTATGCCCACAGCTCGGTAGTGCTGTCCACATCACACTATGAGACGTTGCCGGGCACTCTCATCGAAGGTATGGCATCAGGGTGTGTGCCTGTAAGCTTCGGGCACGGCGGCCAGCCCGATATAATTGACCATATGAGTACAGGCTATATAGCGAGGTATCTCGATGCGTCAGATATAGCCAGTGGTATACGCTGGAGCCTTGATACACCCCCGTCCACTGAAGAGATGCGCAAAGCGATTATACAGCGTTTCAGCTCCTCTAACATAGCCTATCAATACATCAACCTTTTTGAAAACATATTAAACCAATAAGAACATTAAACCAACAATAACAATGATACAGAATCTGCTATTTGACCTCGGCGGCGTGATAATGGATATCAAACGTGACAATTGTGTGGAAGCGCTCCGTGAAATAGGTTTTGAGAATGCCGATGAATTCCTCGGCGACTATGCCCAGACAGGTGCTTTCGGTCAGCTCGAAGAGGGATTAATCACTCCGGAAGAATTTCGTAATTTTATTCGGTCAAAAATTTCTGTGCCCGTTACCGACCACCAGATCGACTCTGCTTTCAGTAAATTCCTAATAGGTATACCTGTAGAGCGTCTTCGCCAACTCCAGACTCTCCGCCAGCAATACGGCATATATCTCCTTAGCAATACCAACGCGATAATGTGGAACGGCAAAATAGCCGAGGAATTCAAAAAGGATGGTCTTGATATCAACGGATATTTCGACGGCATTGTCACATCGTTCGAGGCCAAAGCACTGAAACCCGATGCTAAAATATTTAATTATGCAATAGAACATTTAGGCATTGTTTCAGAGCAGACTCTATTTCTCGATGATTCAGAAAGAAATCTCGAAGGCGCAAAGGCATTAGGATTCCGCACAGCTTTAGTGGCTCCCGGACGCGAATTTATCGACGTGCTTAAAGACCTTGACCTGGCATGAGCGCATGTGGCTACGCCCACACGCCGCGGCTCGTGGCCACAATAGGGATGTTTGACGGTGTACATCTCGGCCACAGGCGTGTAATTGAGCATATCCATTCCATTGCCCGAAAGCGCGGCATGGAGGCTGCTATATTCACTTTCGTAAGGCATCCAATGGTTGAGATAAGACCGACGGATGCCCCGAAAGCTATTTCTACAATAGCCCAACGTGCTTCTCTTATATTAGAGGCCGGAGCCGACAGAGTGTATTTCTTGAATTTTGATCATGCACTCCGTTCGCTCACTGCCGCCGATTTTATGAGCAGACTCCACAATATCTACGGTGTGGACGTGCTCGTTATGGGCTACAACCATCGTTTCGGCTGCGACAGACTAAGCGATTTCGACGCATATCGCCGTATCGGGGAGTCAGTAGGGATAGAGGTAATCCGGATATGCGAGCATACCCTCGACTCTATCGACACACATATATGCAGCAGCGAGATACGCCAAGCGCTGGCTGACGGACGCATAGCGGTGGCCAATATAATGCTTGGACGCGTATTCGCAATCAGCGGTATCGTAGGCCACGGGCGCAATATCGGACATACAATAGGTTTTCCCACTGCCAACGTGCAGCCCTTTCTCTCCAATCAGCTGATCCCTGCATCGGGGGCATATGCCGCCTATGCGATTACAGAGAGCGGCTGTTATCCTGCTATGGTGAATATCGGTGTGAATCCCACAATCGGTGCCGACAATTCGATTAAAATCGAAGCGCATCTAATAGGCTATGACGGTGACTTGTACGGTAAGGTGATAGAAGTAGGCTTTATCACTCTAATGAGGAATGAGCGAAAATTCGATTCGCTCGATGATCTGAAAGCGCAATTAAAAACTGACAAGGAATTGGCGCACAAGATTTACACCGAGTGGAAATCTTCAAGGATGAATTGAGCCACAGAGTCATCACTATTAGCACCAATCACAACATCGGCAACATCTTTAACCTCCGGAAAGGCATTATCAACCGCCACAGCCACATCAGCAGCTTTCAGCATAGATATATCGTTAAGATTGTCTCCAAAAGCCACTACACGGTCAGCGCCTACTTTCCTTCGCAGTAGTTCGAGACCTTCGGCCTTGGACACTCCGCCTTTAAACACCTCCAACAAAGCCACTCCGTGATTATATGTGTCTGGGTACCATGAAGCATAGCAATCCGTATTTGCCACGATATCCATAGCTGTGGCGCATATACTATCTGGGGCTCCCATTGCAAAAAACAGCACAACGTTGTCTTTGGCGTCTTCGGGCACAGGCTTTGAAAGACAGAAAGTCTTGAGATCGTTGAGTGTGCGGTCGGCAACAAATCTGCTTTCAAGGGCCGACATAGCAGGAGCCTCGTGGTACACCATCAGGCCGCTGCTGCCTTCGGGCAGCGTATATACAAAAGGCGTGACACGATGCCGCCGGCATATCTCCAGTATTATATTAGCATCATTGCGCCGATGATACTTCACCATCTCATAATTGCGGATAGATGGATTCCATAATGCGGCTCCCGTCATTGCCACACCAGGTATATTTGGAAGTGCAGGCATCAGTATAGGCTCTATAGTGGCCGGAGTGCGCGCAGTGACGAAGGTGATAAGGGCGCCTTCGTCTTTTAGCTGATTCAATATCTCGGCTGTACGTGTGGATAGGTGGGCTGTGCGATCGAGTAGCGTGCCGTCGAGATCGGTGGCATAAAGTGTCCTCATTTATTTTTATATTAAAAAAGCGGAGAAGCCCTGAAGGGGATCTCCGCCTGATAAATTAGTTTTAGTGCTTGGAGTTCGATAATCCTTATTTCCCTGCAGCCGCACGCGCACGCTCTGCGTATTTGCGTATGTCAAAATTGAGGTTTCTGGCATATGCGGGATAGTCCTTTACGATTTTCTCGTAAGCTGCGTACTCTTCGGCATATTTGCCCTGCACTCTGTAGATATTTGCTTTCTTAACCAATACGAAAGGTATGATCTGCGGATTGTTGTCAGATGCAGAAATTGCCTTGTCGTAGCAAGAGAGGGCTTTGTCATAGTTTTCGAGATTTACGTAGCAGTCGCCCATGAGAGCGTATTTGCCAGCCTCCACGATATCGCTGCTTACAGATGCGTCATCGAGATAATTGAGTGCCTGCTGGTATTCGCCCTTCTGGTATAGACGTATAGCGGATTCGAGCTTTGCGCGGTTGCCGCTCTTGTGTCCGAATTTAGAAGCGTCCATATATCTCTGGAGAGCGATAGAGTCGTTAAGCTCTACATCGGCGAGTGCGATAGCTTCATCTGCTTTACGGCTGCCGTTAAGAGATATAAAATACCAAATCAGACCGATCACAACTATTGCAACTACGACGATAGAAGCTGTAATTACTGCTTTTTTGTTGACTTTAACCTCTGGGGCTGCCTCTACAGGAGTCTGAGGATTAGGATTAGGATTATTGGTTTCCATTGAATATGATAATGTTTTTGATTTCTTTTTCAAATAATAGCCATCCCACAAGCTGACAATCAACACTTTAGCTATAAATTACCGCTAACTTGACGCTCTATGCACGCAGGATGCCCATTTTTAGAGTGCAAATTTAGTGGAAATTATCTGTTTATGAAAATTTTTAGTGTGAAAAATTATTGTTTATACGTGAATTACCTTATAAGACACGTAGAAGCAGTCTTCAAAGCAGAGGAAATTCTTCAAAATATACGGCTGTTACATACAGACGTGAGTCAACACAGTAGATGCGCGGCACACCGGAAGTGGCAAACATATTATAAACAGCGGCATTAGATTGTGGAGAGTATGGAAGGGTGAGTCCCTCCAACTGCCAGAACGTCTCAATTTCCTTCTCGGTCTGGCTTCGCGCTATGCACACGATCTCTATCTCCGGATGTGCTAACGCATACGCATTGATTCGAGGAAGCTCACGACGACAATCGCCACATTCTGTAGTGAAGAACACAATCATTGACTCTTTACCCCGAAGCATATCGGTGGTTAGTATAGTACCATCATTCATGGCAATAGAGAAATCCGGCACCCTGTCACCGACCTCTATGACAGAATGCGCTGTCGGCTCGTCTTTTACACAAGATACCAAGACGATTAGCACCACCATCAATATTCTATATAAATATGCTTTCATTTCGCAAAGGTAGGTATCTTTACTCATTTATACAAATCCGAATCGCATATTTCGCTTTTGTCGACTATAAATATAAAAAAGCTCCGCAACTTTATTGCGGAGCTGTAGACTTATATGGCAAGCTGATTATTCAGCGCATTTTGCGCAGATAAATTCTCGGTTGAGGCGGGCGATATTGCTCAGAGGTATATTCTTCGGGCACTCGGCAGCGCATGCGCCTGTGTTGGTGCAGTTGCCGAATCCGAGCTCATCCATCTTAGCCACCATGGCGCGGGCGCGACGTTTGCGCTCTACCTGGCCTTGGGGAAGAAGTGCGAACTGGCTCACCTTAGCAGAGACGAAGAGCATAGCCGAGCCGTTCTTGCAAGCGGCAACGCATGCACCGCAACCGATGCATGTGGCAGAGTCCATAGCCACGTCAGCCACTTCCTTAGAGATAGGAGTAGCGTTGGCGTCGGGAGCACCGCCGCAGTTGAAAGACACATAGCCGCCTGCCTGCTGGATCTGGTCGAACGCGTTACGGTTGACCATAAGGTCACGGATTACAGGGAAAGCAGCTGAGCGCCAAGGCTCGATGGTGATGGTGTCGCCATCTTTGAATTTACGCATGTGGAGCTGGCATGTGGTGATACCCTGCACGGGGCCGTGGGGATGGCCGTTGATATATAGCGAGCACATACCGCAGATACCCTCGCGGCAGTCGTTGTCGAATACCACGGGCTCCTCGTTGTTGTCAACGAGCTGCTGGTTGAGCATATCGAGCATCTCCAGGAAAGAAGTTCCTGTCGACACGTTGTCGAGGTGGTAATTCTGAAAGCCACCCTTCTCTTTTGGGCCGCGTTGACGCCAAATCTTTAAATTTACACTTATTGTATGTTCCATTGTTGAAGTAGTGGTTTTGATTACGATTTGTAATTACGTGTCTGTACGTGTATAGCCTCGTATTTGAGCGGCTCCTTAATGAGGATAGGCTTAGCGTCGTCGCCGGTGTATTTCCAGCAAGATACGTACATATAGTCCTTATCGTTACGCTTTGCCTCCCCGTCCTCAGTCTGGTACTCTTCGCGGAAGTGTGCGCCGCAAGATTCGTTGCGGTTGAGGGCGTCAATAGCCATCATCTTGGCGATCACAAGGAAGTCCTCGAGACGGAGTGCCTTTTCGAGCTCGGTGTTGAGGTCATCTGCCTTACCTACAATACGAAGGTCGGTGTAGAACTCTTTGCGCACCTCTTCGATTTCGGCTGTTGCCTTTACAAGGCTCTCGAGTGTGCGGCCCATACCCACGAGATTCCACATCACGTGGCCAAGGCGCTTGTGTATCTGGTCGGGGCTCTTAGTACCCTTGATGCTCATAAGCTTGTCGATACGCTCGCGTACTGCCTTCTCTGCTGCGTCAAATTCGGGGGTGTTGGTCTGGAAATGAGGAACAGTGATCTGATCGCTCAGATAGTTCTGGATAGTGTAGGGGAGCACGAAATAACCATCAGCGAGACCCTGCATCAAAGCAGAAGCACCAAGACGGTTAGCACCGTGGTCGGAGAAGTTACACTCACCGATTGCGAAGAGACCCTTCACTGAAGTC
>CAZJKZ010000005.1:24927-80687 GCA_964546885.1 uncultured Bacteroides sp. | reverse complement strand
ATCTGACTACGGATCAGAAGGTTACAGGTTTGAATCCTGTGCGAATCACAAAAAAGCATCCCTCGTGAGAAGGATGCTTTTTTGTGTAAAAGGAGAGGGAGAATGATTAAAAGAATGCTTCCAGTATCCAACTGATAACTGAGAATATAATGCTGTATAGCAAAGCTGCCCAAAACCCATCGACATGGAATGCTCCTACCAGATAACTTGCTAATAGGATGATGGCTGCGTTTATCACCAAAAGGAAGAGTCCAAGTGTGAGAACTGTGACAGGAATTGACAAAAAGACGAGAATCGGCTTCAGAAAGATGTTTAAGAGTGTGAGCACTACAGCCACTATTATTGCACCCCAAAAGCTGGAGATCGACACTCCGGGAGTGAGATACGCCGCGAAATAAGCGGCCAACGCGGTGATTAATAATTTTAGGATCATAATTTCGGTGTTTTAGTTGATAATTTATATTTATAGCTGATTAACGAATTTTTCATACCTTATCAACAAACTAAACACAAAAAAGATGTATCTTTGCAAAAAAAATTAAGAAACACACTTCATTATCATGATAGACACAGTAGAACGCAAAAAAATAATCCAATTGATAAAACGCGAAGTGGTGCCTGCTATCGGATGCACCGAACCAATCGCCGTGGCTTTATGCGCCGCCAAGAGCGCAGAGATGCTCGGCACAACGCCTCAAAAGGTTAACGTGCTGCTTAGCGCAAATATTCTGAAGAACGCTATGGGCGTGGGTATTCCGGGTACGGGTATGATAGGGCTGCCTATTGCCATTGCCTTAGGCGTAACCATTGGAAAATCAGAATACAATCTTGAGGTACTACGCGACGTGACTCCAGATGCTGTTGAGGCTGGTAAGGTAATAATCGACCAAAAGGTGATATCTATTGACCTTAAGAAAAATATTACCGAAAAGCTTTATATAGAGGTGACTTCAATGGCTGACGGACATGAGGCTACAGCCATAATTGCCGGTTCACATACCAACTTTGTGTATCTTGAAAAAGACGGCGAGGTTCTGCTTGATACACGCTTGTCGCAGTCAGGCGACGCTTCTAGTGACAATGCTCCTGAGCTCTCTCTTGCCAAAGTGTGGGATTTTGCCACTACCACTCCCGTGGACGAGATCCGATTTATTCTTGAGACCCGCAAGGTGAACAAGGCTGCTGCCGAGCAGTCGTTCACTGGTCAGTACGGACATTCGGTTGGCCGCACTCTCCATTGCGAGCGTCAGCGAGCCGTGATGGGCGACAGTATATTCTCTCGTATTCTCTCGTACACGGCGGCTGCATGCGATGCACGTATGGCAGGAGCTTGCATCCCTGTGATGAGCAATTCAGGATCGGGTAACCAGGGAATCGCAGCCACTCTCCCGGTGGTGATATACGCTGAAGAGAGTTTTGCATCAGAGGAACAGACTATACGCGCGCTCACTCTCAGCCATCTCACCGCAATCTACATAAAGCAGCATTTAGGACGTCTTTCCGCACTTTGCGGCTGCGTAGTTGCAGCCACCGGCTCCAGCTGTGGTATAGCCTATCTAATGGGTGGAGGTTACCAACAGATTGCGGCTACCATAAAGAATATGATAGCCAACCTCACGGGTATGATTTGCGACGGGGCCAAGCCGAGTTGCGCTATGAAGCTTACTAGCGGTGTGTCCACAGCCGTTATCTGTGCCATCATGGCTATGGAGGGACATGAAGTGAGTCAGGTGGAGGGCATTATAGACGACGATGTTGACCGAAGCATACGCAATTTCTCGACAATCGGTCGCGACGGCATGAACGAGACCGACCGCATTGTGCTTGAAATCATGACAAAATAAAAATAGTCCTCTTTACCATAAATTCATGCACCATTTTATCGGAATGGGGCATGCCTATTTGTGTTTGTTAGATTGAAGGTATTCTGCTAAGGCTTGCTTTGCAGGGACAATACGAGGGAGTCCGTTCTCGTCAGCAAAGACCATATCCTGATCGAGAGCTGCCTTGTGGCGAAGAAGATTCTGGAAGGATTTCTTTAATCCGTTGCAGATTTTTTCACGTAAGTCTATTTTCTCTTGTTCAGACATAATTCCTTTATTTTCGTAAATAGTTCATTATGTAAAATTTCTTCTTCATTAGCCAAATGTATTGTATCATCACTGTTATCAAAAAACATCCAGCTATCTACAATTGGAGAAAAGATAGTGAAGAAGTTATATAAACCTAACCAATAACGGCGAATAATGGTTTCGATAGGAATATTATGTCCTCCTTCTCTAACTCGCCTGGCAACACGTTCAACTGCCATTTCCGGTGATGAAAGCCAAAAGAACAGCAATATCACTTGGTAACCCGTCTCTTTTGCTTGCACTACCAATTTAGCATAACTTCTTGTGGCTAACGTAGTCTCAATAGCGAAGGTTTTTCTTTCAGCAAGCAATCTGTGGATCCGTTGGAGCATCAATTTCCCGGCTTCAATTGCCACCGACTCAGGATTAAAGGGGGATAATCCCTTGGCAATTTCATCAGCGTTGACAAATTCCCGGCATCCCAACAACTCAGGTAGCATCGAATAGGAGGCGGTAGTTTTCCCGGCTCCGTTGCATCCTGCAATAATATACAATGTCGGTTTGGTCATACTTTAATCGAATATTGATGTGCAAACTTTAAGGCAAAAGTAATAAGAATTTCTATAGATTCAAAAAGTTTTCTTTTATTTCGACTTCTTTTGATAGTAAAAAAGCGTTGTCGTTTTGATGACAACGCTTTTTTAGATTTTGATGTGGAATGCTGTAGACTTATGCTTCAGCGATAGGCTCTACATTGATGTATTTACGGCCTTCTTTGCCAATGGTGAATACCACTGTGCCGTCGATAAGAGCGTAAATAGTGTGGTCTTTGCCCAAACCTACGTTTTTACCGGGGTGGTGCTGAGTGCCACGCTGACGTTTGATGATGTTGCCTGCTTTAGCGAACTGGCCGCCGAAAAGCTTCAGGCCGAGACGTTTGCTTTCTGATTCACGGCCGTTCTTAGAGCTACCTACACCTTTTTTGTGTGCCATTTTCTTAAGGTTTTAAAGGGTTAAGCTACTATGTCTTTGATCACTACTTTGGTGAAGTACTGGCGATGGCCGTTTTTGCGGCGATAGCCTTTGCGACGTTTTTTCTTGAAAACGATCACTTTGTCACCTTTTACAAGGGGAGTTGCAACTTCGCAAACCACCTTTGCGCCCTCCACTACAGGAGTGCCGATTTTTACTTCGCCGTCAACATCGGCGAGAAGAACGCGGTCGAACTCAACGGTCTGACCTTCCTCAACTGCATCGCCGAGGTACTGGACATACAGGAAGCGATCCTTTTCTGCTTTGAACTGCTGTCCTTGGATTTCTACGATAACGTACATTTAAATGTTTGTATTTAAATTTGTTAACCCGACGGGCGGTCGATTGCCATGATGCATCTGACGCTTCTTTCTATGCCCGTTACGGAAAATTGCCCACAAAATTAGTAATTATTTTTGTATCTGCCAAATATTCCTCTAATAAATTACTCTACCGGACGTCCCATTGAGAACACCTTGGTGAGATTGAGATTCTTGTCAAGGACAATTATATCGGCATCCTTGTGACGGCAGATGCTACCCTTGCGGTCGTACACACCCATGATTAGGGCAGGAGTCTCGGAAATCATGCGGGACACATCTTCCAGAGGAATTTCTGCATCTTTAGCTGCCACGCGGATCAAGCGGTCCATGGTGGCTATACTTCCGGCAATTGCGCTGTGATCGGCAAGCTTGCACACGCCGTCCTCGATAATAACGCGCGGGTCGAAAGCCTTGTTGTCGTTTGAAGCTGAGCAGGCAAGTGCGTCGGTAATAAGACACATGCGGCCACGAGTCTTAAACTTGTGAATGAGCTTAATAATGATTGGGGGCACATGTATACCGTCGGCGATTACTTCGACATTGATACCGTCGATTAGGAATACAGCTTCCACAGTGCCTTCATGCTTGTACACACCGTTCTTGTGTGACACACGCATGGCGTTGTAGAAATGTGTGGCCAGGTTGTAGCCGCAGTCATAAGCCTGGAGCACATCCTGATAGTCAGCCTCTGTGTGTGCTATACCGGCCACGAGACCCTTACTGGTGATAAAACGTCCGAAATCGTCAGCTCCGGGTAGTTCGGGTGCGGCATCCCATCTGCGAATGCACGGAAATTCCTCCACAAGCGGTATATATTCCATCGGCGAAGGAATGCGTATGTATTCAGGAATTTGACCTCCGGCCATGCTATGCTGGAAATAAGGACCTTCGAGATGGAGACCAAGTACTCCGCTGTAGGGATCATTGACAAGCTTTGTGCACACCTTAGCTGCATCGCGGATCATTTCTTCGCTTGATGATGAAAGGGTGGGGAACATACTCGTTGTGCCGTGGCGGCGATGAGCCAGCACTGCGGTCATGAAGGCTTCTTCGGTTCCCTCCATGAAGTCGCGTCCACCTCCACCGTGTACATGAAGATCGATACCGCCGGGAAGCACATAACCGCCTCCGGCGTTGAACGTAACGTCGGCGTTTTCCAATATACGGCTGTGGCTGTATATTTCCTTGATGGTTGAATCCTCAATTACCACGGAGCCACCGTTTACCCAGCGACCGCCGGGTATAAGTACTTTACCATTGTAAATTTGCGTAATCATTGCTGTTGTTTTTTATGGTTTTGATTCTTGTAAGTATCTTTGTTAGCTGATTTCTTGAAGACGGGCTATATATTTACCGATTATATCAAATTCGATGTTGACACGTGTGCCCACCTGGATTTGTTTGAAATTAGTATGCTCAAAAGTGTATGGTATAATGGCCACGCGGAACGAGTCACGCTCACTGTCGCATACAGTAAGACTCACGCCATTGACCGTTACGGATCCTTTTTCCACAGTCATATAGCCTTTTTTCATCATCTCGGGATCCACGGTGTAAGAGAATTTATAGTATTTGCTCCCTTCAACGTCTTCAATGTCAACACATGTGGCTGTGCAGTCCACGTGTCCCTGGACGATATGGCCGTCAAGACGTCCGTTCATAAGCATCGAACGCTCGAGATTCACAAGAGATCCGGCTTTTAGATCACCGAGGTTGCTTCGGTCAAGTGTCTCTTGAATGGCAGTGACATCGTAGGTACTATCGGGATAAAGTTGCACCACGGTGAGACACACGCCATTATGCGACACCGATTGGTCAATTTTCAATTCGTCGGTGAATGAGCACTTTACTCTTAAGGTAAGGTTGCCGTCTGCCATAGTAGCAGCAACTACAGAGGCGGCTTCTTCTACAATTCCTGAAAACATTGTAATATTATTATAGAAAGTTAATAATCAACTTGTACATTAGGCTTTTGGTCCGGAGTGAACTCTACATCAAATACTAAGGTATTATCATTTAGGTTAGAATTCTGAATCAGGTCGCCATTTCGTATACTCATTTCCTTATATTTGGTGCTGACACCATGTACGCGAAATTTGAAATGAAGTCTCTGCGGTGCGCCGGGATATGAGCCTTGCGATGAGATGTTGATCGCAATATTACCTTTGTCGTCAACTTTGCCTTCAAATGTCACCAGACGGTATTCACCATCGGCAAGCGAAGTGGGTGATAGACGGTTGTCATCATAGAGCACATATTTCGAATCGATGCCCTTTAGAGGATAATAGTCTACGGTAATATAGGCCGGATCGTAATCGGCGGTAGATTGCAAGCCATACACAACCTTAGGCAAGAATGAGCCTGCTTTTACAAAGAGCGGGATCACATCGAGAGGGGCCTTATAGGTGATTTCGGTGCCTCCGTCGTATGCCTTTAGCGGGTCGTTATAGTCAATCCATTTACCCTGAGGAAATACCACTTTGCGTTCGGTGGCGCCTGGGGTTAGAACTGGAGCTACAAGCACCTCGCTACCCCAAAGAAACTCATCGTCTATGGCATCGTAGGCATTGCTTCCGGCTTCATGGAAATTTAGCGGACGGACGAGCGGATAACCGTAGACGGCGTTCTCATAGGCAAGTGTGTAGTTGTATGGTAGCCAGCGGTATCTTTCTTTTATAATAGCTTTAGTAATATCCGCGTACTGGGGATAGTGATATGGCTCAGCGTCGCTTTGGGCATGGGTACGCAGCATAGGCGAGAACAGCCCTAATTGCAGCCAGCGCACGTAAAGCTCCGGATCAATTGGATTTTCAGGGTCAACAGCAAAACCGCCTACATCATGGCCCATATAGCCAAGTCCACTGAGACCGGAATTGAGCATTATTGTGATCTGCGGCTGCAATCCTCCCCACGAGCGCGATACATCGGTTGACCAGGGGAATACGCTATAGCGTTGCAATCCCGTGGTGCCTCCTCGCATCATTGTGAGCAGGCGTCGGTCAGGATATTCTTTGGTGAATAGTTCGGATATTATCTCGCTCCAGTCGTTGCCGTACTGGTTGTGGTATTGTCGGGCGGTAAGTCCGTTGGCATGCATTCCGCTCTCAGGATGCACTTCGGGCTCGCCTAAATCTCCCCACCATCCTGATATACCCATGTCGGTTAGCTGCTTATAGCGGTTGGCAAGCCATGCGCGGGTGTCAGGATTAGATACATCGAACATTCCGCCTTCCCCTACCCATATTTTTACTTCCTGAGGCGCGGTGCCCGTACTGTCGGCTAAAAGCAATCCGTTAGAAGACAAATATTTATAGTTGTCTATACCCTTGCCGTTGCGCAGTATGTAAGGCTGAGAGATTGCCACAAGATTCACATTGTCGTCTTTGAGCTTTTTAAGCATCTTCTTGGGATTGGGCCATTGCTTTGGATCCCACGCCAATCGTCCCATATCCTGCTCTTTCCCGTACCAGTAAAGATCAAGTACAATACCATCTACTGGATAGCCTTGATTCTTTAACGTGTCGATTGCGCCAAGCGTTTCTTTTTCGTTGTGGTAGCCATATTTCGATGTAATATACCCTAAGCTCCAAAGCGGTGGTAGCGGCTGACGACCTGTGAGCGATGTAAGCGAAGTGGTCACATCGGCTATGGTCTTGGCTCCGTTTACGAAGTAGTACGACACCGGAGTGCTGCTTTCAGTGGTATAAGTTATTTCTTGGCCTTCGCTCAGAAATAGAGATGCGGCACCGAAATCGTCGAAAACTACAGCGAAGCCGTCCGACGAAATGAAAAGAGGCATCGTGATATTCATTTGGTTGATGCGCGTATCTCCTTTGGTGTAACCATAGTTTTGACGATTGTACATTACCAACGTGTCGCCTCTCAGGTTCAGTTTATGTCCTCGCTCTCCGGCTCCGTAATATGATCCTCCGGATGTGGTGGATAGTGTAAGCGTCTGCTTGCCATCGGCCTTCAGGCGGAGGCCCTCGTCGCTTATGAGTTTTCCCTGGCCGGCGTTGATCGTG
The DNA here is from genome assembly GCA_964546885.1 of uncultured Bacteroides sp. Classification (GTDB taxonomy): domain Bacteria; phylum Bacteroidota; class Bacteroidia; order Bacteroidales; family Muribaculaceae; genus CAG-873. Next base: position 73,235 of record CAZJKZ010000005.1, on the reverse strand, counting down.
ACATATCCGGTGGCTGCATCAGTCGTCACTATGATGCCCGTAGGCGTGGAGAGGGCAGTAACGCCGGGCGTAATCTCTTTTATTGTGGCATCCGATTGGGGAGAGGCTATTACGCAAGCTTTAGATTGAGGTATAGTCTCACCGTTTGCGGCATTGGTCACACGTATTATATTGTCGGTAAGTGCGGTGACAGTCACGCTTCGTCCCTGCGGGGTTGACAACACAATTTCAGGAGTCTGAGTGGCTGCCTTGTTTACACACCAGGGGAGTGATACGGCTATAGCCGATGTTATAGCGCTCAAATGTCTTAATAACAGCTTCATTGTATCAGTACTTGTAAAGAGTTAGGAATATGTCTTAGGGATCAATCGTGTTGAGATATGTCACAATCTTAATCGTGTGTATGTCGCCCGTGTTGAAGGTCTTTTGTCCTTCAGGCACACGCGGCGATTTCTTCCTTCCGAGACTCGCGTGCTCTGCAACCTTGCGGAATCTGCTTGACTTTGCCAGTTTCTTTTTCCATTTAGAGTAGAGCTGGGTCTTGTTGAAATTGTTCATGTCGTGGTAGAGTCCTTTGAGGTCAGGATAGCTTTCAAGTTCGTCCCTGTCCCACACCGGGTTATTGTCAAGATAAGTCAACGCTGCTTGCAGTGATCTATCCGGAGCTTTTGGCACTTCTTCTTTTACCGTTTCTTTCACAGGTTTTACCTCCTTTACTACAGGCTTCTCTTTTTCTACCTGTATCGAGTCGGTGTTCTCCGTGGTGACTTCGGGCTCATCTGCTGTGTTGTCGGGTCCGGAGCATGTGCATAGAAGAGCCACGACGATGCCTAATATGAATCCTGTGACGCACCATATTGCTTTCGTCACAGTATCAGTCATTGGATTAGCTATATCTTTCCAGTCGATGGCTCCGTGCTGATTCGCCTTATGGTTATCATCGCTTACCGGCGTTTCTGCGACGGGCTTATGTATGTAAGAGCTTTTTATTGGCTTTGTAAATAGAGGTTTGGTATTGTCCTCAGATTGGGAAGCATAGACAGGTGCCGGAGTGGGGGATGAGTCCTTTTGGTTGCTGTGAATGTACTCTACTCGCATATTCGGACGGTTGACCACAATAGACTGGCGTATATCCGGAGCGCCGGGATTTTCCCATACCAACTCCACTGTGCCCATAAGCGGCGCAAGAAAAGGTCGGTCAAAAGATCGTCCGAAAATTACGGGATGATATGGACCGTTGTTTTTAGGTGGCAGAAGTTTTACCATCTGCTCCAGCGGCTCGTCGGTTAGATCTGCGCCTTTGACAGTACCTATTCTATCCTTGTCAATCAGGACAATCCCCTTATAAGTAAGGTAGCTTGTCTGATAGCGGTTCTTGCCTATAATATCATAAAGTGTATATCCTGTGGTGTCACCGTAATATCTGTGAGCGTACTGGCTGCCGTAGTTGGGCGCGATGGCTCCTGCCTGCTCGTTCACATCGTATTCCCTATCAAATATCCTGCGGATATTGTCAAGGACTTCCGATGATATTTTCGGCTGATTGACGGCTGCTGCAATAGTGTCCACCACTTCCGCTATCTCGCTGCCCGTGATATTCAGGTTGTATGGTATGAAAATCCATGCAGCTAAGTGGTCGGGCTTATGGTCAGGTATAGTGCGTATAAGTATGATGAACACACCCTGTGTGATATAATTGAGAAGATAGAAGATATTCTTCTCCCCGGGCTTATAGTTTACCTCGTCCACCGTGATTGATATATCTTTAATCAGCGACCGAATTACCTCGTTGGCGTTGATTTCAAGCATGTTGCGGTAGCCTTGGCAGGAAATATTGATATATAGTTGTAGTTTATCCATCTGTTGGGGTGTTAAGGCTTTGCAAATTTAAGCATTTTTTGCTATGAATTAGCTACCGGCATAAAAAAAATTGAATAAACTGTTGTGATCGACCGAACTTTACATCAATAGAGTATGTTTTAATGATACAAAGGTTCGATCGATATCTTATTAAAATAGGTGCAGCGGAGCAAGGGCGGTAGTAACCGCAAAAGGAGTTTGCCCATCTTAAGTTTGCGTATGAAAGCGACGCAACCTTCCCCCGCAGAAGAGTTTTTTAGATTCTAAATAACAATCCCGGCATGCAGCCAATGCGTAGCCGGGATTGTTGTTATTATGTTTCAAATTTGAGTTACGCTTCATCTCCGCCTCCGCGGTTCTTGGCTTTGTCTTTAGTTTTGTTGGTAGAAGATGTGCTCATATCTTTCTCCTCTTTAAGGTCGATCTCGTTGTTGTTAGCGTCAATCACCCTGTATTGCAGCATGGCGAGCGACTGGTCCGGCACGATTTTAAATCCACGTCCGAGTGAGCGGCGCCATGTGCGGTAAATTGATGTGAAGAGTCCTTTTTTAAGATAGGCGTCGACATAGGGATGCACGTACATAGTCACGTCGCGTAGCTTCAGCTCTTCAGCCACATATTTTAATTTTTCGTAGAGCGTGTCGGTGAAGAGTAGCGACGGCTGCACCTCGCCTTTTCCAAAACATGACGGACAGGTTTCGGTAGTGACTATATCGAGAGCGGGACGCACTCTTTGGCGTGTGATCTGCATGAGTCCGAATTTGCTCAAGGGCAAGATGTTGTGGCGTGCTCTGTCGTTGGCCATCACTTCGCGCATGTGGTCGTATAGCGCTTGGCGGTGTTCGGGCTTGTTCATATCGATAAAGTCTATAACGATAATACCGCCCATGTCGCGAAGCCTCAGTTGTCGGGCTATTTCGTCGGCAGCGCGCAGGTTCACCTCTAAGGCGTTGCTCTCTTGGTCGGCAGAAGCCTTTGAGCGGTTGCCGGAGTTGACGTCGATTACGTGTAGAGCCTCAGTGTGCTCTATTATAAGGTATGCGCCCGATTTGAAAGATACAGTTTTGCCGAATGACGACTTTATCTGTTTCGTTATCGAAAAATGATCGAAGATAGGTAAGTCGCTGTCATAATATTTCACGATATCCTTACGGTCGGGTGCGATTATCGACACGTATTTTGTAATTTGGGCCGCTACTTCGGGGTCGTTGACGTAGATGCTTTCAAATGACGGGCTGAATACGTCGCGCAGCATCCCCACAATTCTGCTTTCCTCTTCGAAAATCAAAGCGGGGGCTTCGGCTGTACGAGCCTTTGCTATGGCCTCCTCCCAGCATGAGCGCAGGGTAGTAAGCTCCTGGTTGAGTTCGGCTGCTCCTTTTCCTTCAGCCGATGTGCGTACAATCACACCGAAGTTTTTGGGCTTTATCGAGGCTATGAGCTGACGCAAGCGCAGCTTCTCTTCTGTGCTCTTTATCTTTTGTGAGATCGATATTTTGTCGGCAAATGGCATGAGCACCATGTATCTGCCGGTGAAGGCTATCTCGGTGGTGAGGCGCGGTCCTTTCGACGATATAGGCTCCTTCACAATCTGCACGAGTAGTTTCTGTCCGGGTGTGAGCAGTTCTGTGATTGTGCCGTGTTTGTCGATATCCGGGAGCATCTTCATTTTTGAGACGCAGGGCAGGGGAGTGGAGGTGTCATCAAGAAGCTCCTTGACGAACTGCGCGTACGACGAGAAATGTGAGCCAAGATCCAGATAGTGGAGAAAAGCGTCCTTGTCATAGCCTACATTCACGAAGGCGGCATTAAGTCCTGGCATAAGCTTCTTCACCTTGGCCAGGTAGATGTCGCCGACAGCGTAGGCGATGTCGCGGGCCTCCTTCTGCAGAGACACAAGGCGTGAGTCCTCAAGAAGGGCTATTGACACTTCTGAGGGTTGTACATCGACTATGAGTTCGCTTTTCATTAATTTATATGGATGATGATGTAAAAAACAAAGAACAAACTAAGAACAGAAATTATCCGTTTGAGTGTCCCCGTTCCATAGTTTGTCCTGTGATTGCATTAGTGTAAGTCACCGAAAGGTGCCAATTAAGAAGAACTTACTTCTTCTTATGACGATTCTTTCTCAGACGTTTTTTGCGCTTGTGGGTAGCCATCTTGTGACCTTTTCTTTTTTTTCCGCTTGGCATTTTCCGCTAATTTTAAGGGTTAGACTTATATTGTTGTTTCCAAATTTTTTCTTGCAACGGGGGCTTTGTTTGGCCGCATTTCTTTTGCAAGTGCAAATATCGGAATTTTTTTTGACATAGACGCAACATATGTGCTATTTTGTTGCATTTTTTTTGTTTTTAGTCTGTTTTGCCCCTTTTTCCAAGCTTTCTGCGTTATTTGTGGCTTACGATCTCATCGTCTAGGTCGTCGGTGGTCTCGTGTGTGGCAGGCTTGTCTTCGATGGTGTCGAGCGGTTCGCTTGGAGCGTGGGTCGGTATGGAAGGCGCGGACTCGGTGGCTGCGTTAGCTGCGGCTGTCTCCTTGTCGCGTTTGCGGCGAGCATAGCCCAAAGCCGATCCCTCGCATATGCAACCTACTGCCATTACTGCTATTGATATGCCCGTGATGAGCATAAGCGTGCTGTCGTCCTGCTGATCGCGAAGGAGGAAGAGCGATACTGCGCCGCCTACAAGCAGCACGGGGAAAAGATACAGCCACGCGGGGAGCTGGAACGGCCGTGCCCCTATAGCGAGGACGAAAAATTGCCAAAGAGCGCACACTCCAACAAAAAGCCCGAACATGAAGGTGACCATTGGCTCAAAATCTTTCTTGAACACAAGCATACATATTCCTAAAAGCACTGCCGAAGCGTTAGCTATGAGGTTGAGAAGACGCCCGGATTCAGCTTTGGAAGCAAAGCTGAAAAATAGCAGGTTGAGCACGCCTACACTCATGAATAGGATGCCGCCGGCCATCGTAACGCCAGCTACATTGATGTTTTTACAAAATAAGATTAAAGCGGCTGCCGCTATCCCGGCTAATATGCCTGCTAATGTAAGTGATCTTCCTCTCATAGTCTCTGTTGAATTTTTTTACATTGTTAATATTATATAGGGGTATAAAAGCCCTGAATGCAATTTTTTGCAAATTTAATATATAAACAATTAATATGAGCAATTTATCCGCCATTTTGCGCAAAAAAGTGATGTTATGTTAATTTTATTTATAAAGAAGCCAAAAAATCAGTGGGATATTTTGCTCTCTGCTGAAAAATCACTACCTTTGTGCGCTTTTGCGCCCTTAGGGCCTGCTTATGCGGATTAAATTAAGCCTAATTCGCTGAATTTTAGTATATAATAAACTAATCAAAAATAAATTAATGGCAACATTAGAGAAAATCAGAAGCAAACAGAAGCTGCTATTCGGAATTGTGATAGTGGCCCTTTTCCTGTTTATCATTTCTATCGCCTCTGCCGACTCGATTCGCCGCCTTTTCGGCCCGGGTACTACTATCGCCAAGGTAGGTAATCAGAAGGTGGATTACGAGGACTATCGTCAGCGTATAGATCAGGCTAACCAGCAGCAACAGCAAAAGATGGACCGCGACGAGCTGTCGCAGCGCGCCATCCAGTCGTTAATCTTAGAGAAGCTGCTAAACGAGCAGATTGATCAGTTAGGTGTCAATGTCACCGATGCTGAGATCACTCGTGCTATGACAGGCGATTTCCCCCATCCGGCTGCTTCGCAGTTTATACAGATGGCTTCTCGCTATATGCAGCTCCCTATGGCAAGCGGCAGCGCCCTTCTTGACGCTATTAACAATCCCGGTCGATACAACCTCACAAATGAGCAACTTAATTATCTTGCTCAAAACGCTTTCAGCACATACACTATGGCCGACGCATGGGCGGCTCAGGAGAAAGCAGTTGAGTCGGCTATCCAGCAGCAGGCTGTAGGCAGCCTTTTGCAGGGTCTTTTCACCGCCAACAAGCTTGATGCCAAGGCTGTGTACGACGACAATAGCTCCGTTTCAACAGTTTCTTTTGTCACAGCACCCCTTTCGTCGGTGTCTGACGCAGACGTGCAGATAACCGATGCCGATTTGAAGAATAAGTGGAACGACATGAAGTCGCTTTACAAACTTAATGAAGAAACCCGTCAGATTGACTATATCGTAGTGCCCGTAGCTCCTTCAAAAGAGGATTACGATGCTGCCGAGGTTGAGGTGGATCGCCTTGTAGAGGCTCTTCGCTCGCAGCCCGGTCTTGAGGGCGCTTCCGTGTCTTCAAAGTTCGTGCATGACAATAAGGTTATGACTCTTGCCGAAGTGAGCCGTGATGCCGATCTCCGCATGATTCCTGACTCAATGCTGGCAAAAGAGAAGGTGTACAAGTACCGTCGTTTTGGCAATAATTTCCGTGTTGCTAAGGTAACTGATATGTCTGCAAAAATCGACTCCGTAAACATCTCAATGTTCATTGCTCAGGATAAGGCCCAATCCGATTCTATTTTCGGTCTTATTATGGAAGGCAAGTCGATGAAGGACATCGTGGCTGAAAACCAGCAGCAGGCAGTTGACAGCATCTGGCAGAGTCTTGTAGGTGCACCAGCCGATCTCGCCGACGTTATCGGTAGCGCAACAATTGGCAAGCCTTTCCAGTACAGCGACAGCGTCCAGGGCGGGTTCGCTATCTATAAGGTGAACGAGCGCAAGGCTCCCAAGCAGTATGTAGACGTAATGCTTTACAGCTACGTCGTGGATCCTTCTGCCACCACAGTGTCAGACATTAAGACCAAACTTAGCAGCTTCCTTGCAAGCAACTCAAAAGGCGATGCTTTCTCGGCCAACGCTGACAGCCTGTACACACTCCGCCACGGACAGATCACAGCTTCTACACCACGCTTAGGCTATGTGGCGAATTCTCGCGGAACATCTGGATACACCGACACACGCCATGCTATCAAATGGGCGATGAACGCAAAGAAAGGCGACGTTTCACCCATCTTCGAAGACAACCGCGACTATTTCATTGTTGTCGCTCTCAAAGATGTGTACGACGACTATCTCCCGTATAATGCCAGCGAGGTGCGCGACGAGATTGAAGCTCTTGTAAAAGCTGATAAGAAAGCTGAAAACCTTATTGGTAAATACCAAGGCAATGCCAAGGATCTCGCCGGATATGCAAATCTTATGGGCGCAGAAGTGCACACCGACTCTACAATCGTGTTCTCTTCGTCTCGTCTGTCTTCACTCCCTGCCAACGAATATGCTCTTCAGGGCTTGATTGCCTCGGCTAATCCCGGCACACTTGTTGGTCCGGTACAGGGCGCCAACGAAGTAATGGTATTTGTGGTTGACGGTACTCAGCAGGTAGGTCGCCCCTACGATTTCAACCAGGATGCTTCTGTTTTCGTCAACAACTTTGGTATCAAAGATTTCTTTGGTTTGCTCGTTGGCGATCGTGAAATCAAAAACAACAGCCTCCAATTCGAAAATTACGATAAATAATCTCGTTCTATGATAAATGGCGGGGATAGAGGCTAAAGCCTTTGTCCCCGTCAATTTTTTATTATCTGATAGTCAAACCTTAATTTATGGTGCTATTGAGCTTTTTCTCTTCTATTGAATTTTATGTGATTATGGCAGTTGTGGCAGCTGCTATAGTGGCTGTTGCATGCCGTCCGCAGGTGAGGGGTGAAATGCTCGAATATCTTTTGGCAGGGCGTCTTTCAAAGAATGGCGAAGTGCATGTGCCTGCTGTCGAGTTTAAATGTCTTGATTCCGGCATCGTCGTACTCACACGTTATGGTATCGAGAGCGTTTCAGAATCAGGAGCTGTAAGTATAGCCGCGAAATGCGATGGTATTAATCTTTTCATCGAAGAGCGACTAATCCCCGGCAACCAATATGATATGCCTATCGACGAGGCACGTTTCGATCTTGACTTCCTGCGTCATGGTAGGTATCATGTGAGATATAACAGTGATGCTACGGGTCTCTTTGTCGCTTTTCAGCTTCATGTAAGCCCCGGAATTGTAGCCACAAGAGTGCTTTCACGATAGATTTATTCCAGATTTCAGGCTTATAATGTGAATTTCAAAAAAAATTCGTAAATTTGCACAGCTTTTTTGCAGAAGATTAACCTTTATGATGAAATAACCTTTAATTAGGACTCGGCTTTATGAATGTAGCTATTGTGGGCGCAAGCGGCGCCGTAGGTCAGGAGTTGCTCCGTGTACTCGACGAGCAAAACTTCCCCGTGGATAATATTGTACTTTTCGGATCGAAGAGAAGTGCAGGTTCGTCAATCACATGGAAGGGCAACGAATATGTGATAAAAGAATTATGTGACAATGACGATTTCAAGGATATTGACATCGCATTTGTGTCCGCAGGAGCTTCCACATCTGTGAAATATGCCAATACAATCACGCGTCATGGCGCAATTATGATTGACAATTCAAGCGCCTTCCGCATGGATGCCGATGTGCCGCTGGTTGTGCCGGAGGTTAATCCCCAGGACGCATTCGACGCTCCGCGTAATATTATCGCAAATCCCAACTGCACCACCATACAAATGGTAGTGGCTCTCAATGCCATCAATAAGATTAGCCCTATCAACACAGTGCATGTGGCCACATATCAGGCTGCAAGCGGAGCCGGAGCTACTGCTATGGCCGAACTTGAGGCCCAGTACGTAGAAATAGCAGAGGGCAAGAAGCCTACTGTGAATAAATTTGTGGCACAGCTTGCAAGCAACGTCATACCTCACGTTGACATTTTCCTCGACAACGGATACACCAAAGAGGAGATGAAGATGTACAACGAGACAAAGAAAATCATGCACGCTCCAGACCTCAATGTAAGCGCCACATGCGTTCGTGTACCCGTGCTCCGAGCTCATAGCGAGGCAGTGTGGGTGCAGACTCAGGAGCCTGTGAGCGTGGAGCAGGCTTATGAGGCATTCAAGAAGGCTCCCGGTATTGTGCTCGTTGACAGCCATGAAGCATGCGGTTACCCTATGCCTCTTGACGTAGCCGGTAGCGACCCCGTTTACGTGGGCCGTGTGCGCAAGGATCTTACCAATCCATGCGGTTTGGCATTTTGGATTGTGGCCGACCAGATAAAGAAGGGTGCCGCTCTCAATGCAGTGCAGATTGCGCAGGTGCTTATCAATAAGTAGTCAGTAAAATTCAGTCCCGTATCCAGTACGGTGCGGGACTATAATAAAGATAATTTGCAAGCCTTTACATGATACCATTAGCTTTAGTCACAGAGCCTATATCGATATTTTTTATCGTGCTGGTTATCATATTGCTTGCTCCGCTCCTCCTCAACAAGATAAGAGTCCCGCACATCATAGGCATGATTGTGGCCGGCGTGATAGTCGGGCCTTATGGGTTCAACATTCTCGCCGTTGACAGCTCTTTTGCGATTTTCGGTCAGGTAGGCCTTCTTTACCTTATGTTTTTGGCAGGTCTTGAGATTGATATGTACCATCTGCGACTCAATCTCAAGCGCGGCATGCTATTTGGCGTGCTCACTCTTTTCATACCCTTGATTTTGGGTATGGTCACGAGCTTATGGATTCTGCATCTTGATTGGCTTACAGCAATGCTTTTAGGAGCTATGTATGCCTCCCACACGCTTATATCCTATCCGGTTGCGGCGCGTTTCGGCATTACCCGCTCGCCGGCGGTGCTCATCTCAATTGTCGGTACTATTATAGCAGTGGTAGGAGCCCTTATTGTACTTGCCGCCACAGTTAATATCAAGCGAGAAGGGGTGTTTGACCCTACCGACATTTTGCTTATGCTCTTTCGCTTAGGCATCTACTGCGCAGTGGTGCTGTATACTTATCCGCGCCTCACGCGTTTGTTTTTCAAGCACTATTCCGACAAAGTCACTCAATACGTGTTTGTCATGGTTATGGTGTTTCTGTGCGCCATTTGTGCCAAGGCCATCGGTCTCGAGCCGGTGCTTGGAGCCTTCTTTGCGGGCTTGGTGCTCAATCGCTTTATTCCTACCGACTCGTCGCTGATGAGCAGTATAGAGTTTGTGGGTAATGCCCTTTTTATCCCGTATTTCCTTATAAGCGTGGGTATGATGATTAATATGAAGGTGGTGCTCGATGTCAACACGCTTATGGTGTCAGGAGTTATGCTTTCTGTGGCCTTGATAAGCAAGTGGCTTCCCGCCTTCTGCGCCCAGCGCATCAATCATCTTTCAGTGCATAGCCGAGGTGTGATGTTCGGACTCACGGCAGCCCATACCGCTGTGGCTCTTGCCGTTGTCACCTTAGGCTATAATCTTGGAATGCTCGACGAGCGTATCCTCAACTCCACAGTGCTTGTGATTCTCGTTACATGTGCCGTGGCTCCGATCTTCACTTCGGCAAGTGCGCCAAAGCTAAAAATCGAGATGATGGAGAGCGATGACGGGTCGGGCGACAACTTGATAAAGCGCGAGCGCCATAACACGTCGCTCATCCCTGTGGCTTCTCCTATCTTGGCCCAATCGCTCATTGATCTTGCAATACTTATGCGCAACGACAGAGGCACACATCAGTTTTATGCCTTGCACGTGCGCAACGAAAATACCAACACTGCGAAAGCCGTGTCGCGCAATTCATTGGAGGAAGCTTCAAAGGCCGCTGCCGCAGCTGACATCAGAATAGAGACACTCGACCGCTTTGATGTAAACACAGTCACAGGCGTGATAAACACCATCAACGAGCGAGAGGTGACGGAGATTATTCTCGGTATGCACCGACGTACCACCGTGATTGATTCGTTTTTCGGTAGCAAAATCGAGCAGCTCCTGGTTTCCACCAACAAGATGGTAATTATCAGCCGCACGTTCATACCTCTTAACGCCGTGACGCGTATTGTGGTGTGGGCTCCTAATAAAGCAGAGTACGAGACAGGGTTTAGCCGCTGGGTGAGAGCTATTGCCCGACTCACTCGCCAGATTGGATGCAAGGTGATTTTCTGTTGCGCCGAGACTGCCCAGCCCCTGATTCGCGGAGTGATTTACCACGAAAATTATGGAATACGATGCGAGTTCCGCAATGTAGAGCAGTGGGATGACTTTATTATCATATCCAACAAGATTTTGGACGATGACCTTTTCGTGGTGATAAGCGCGCGTGCAAATTCCGTGTCGTATGATTCGATGATGGCGGAAATGCCCCAATTCCTGCAGCGTTACTTCCAACAGAATAATCTGCTCGTAATCTATCCGGAGCAGTTCGGCGAAGACGTTAATCTCACGTCATTTGTAGATCCTCGAGCTGCCGACATTGCAAGTGCTCCTTCGGCTCTGACATTGCGTCTTCGTTCGCTTTGGCGTTTTGTCAAAAGTTTATTGAATGTAGGAGGCAGTAAAAATCATAAAAAGTTTGATATATGAATGCGGCACTTTTGACTATTGTGGTGCCGGTATTCAACCGAGAGCACCTTGTGGAGCGCACGCTCGACTCTATTAAAGCACAGACTTATCGTCCTATACAACTTATAATTGTAGATAATGATTCTACAGATTCCACATTGTCCACCGTATTGCAATGGTGCAGTCAAAATAGTTCGGATGATTTTTGTGTGACTGTCGCTGTTGAAACACAACCTGGTGCGCCTGCTGCCCGTAATGCCGGATTGAATATTGTGACTACGCCATGGACTATGTTTTTTGATTCTGATGATGTTATGGCTCCCGATCATATTTCGGGGATTATGTGTTACTTGGAAAATCATCCGGATTTAGATTTAATAGGATGGGATGTAACGATTTCATACTCAGACGGTTCAAAAAGTAGAAAATCATTTTCTTCAATGCCTACATTGTACAATTGTATAATGGATGGTACAATGGCTACCCAGCGCTATATGGCTCGTACTGAAGTATTCAGATTGGTTGGGGGATGGAATGATTCTGTAAGGGTATGGAATGACATAGAACTTGGTACGCGGTTACTTCAGATACCCGGACTAAGGATAAATTATATCAAAAGGGCTCCTAAAGTGCTGATTTTTGCGCACAATGATTCCATTACCGGTCCTTCTTTTTCTTCAAGACGCAAGGAGCGCGAGTATGCTCTCAGCTGGATGTGTAAGTTTATTCCACCAAATCTCAACTATGTGATTCAGTTGAAGAGAGTAATTCTTGCTGCTAACTATTATAAAGAGAGAAAAGGAGACATCGCAAATAATCTTTATAGACAGGCTGTGAACGAAACTTATTCGCCTTGGAATAGATGGCTTATGAAGTTGGCTTATCATTATACGCGTTTTGGGGGCCGAGGTGCAGCCAAAATATTGAGATACTTTTTTGCTAACGAACCCGATATTGACTCCGAGATATGAAAATATTATTGATGGGCGATGCCAGTAATTACCATTATACTTTAGCGTGTGCGCTCAGACGTATGGGGCATAATGTTACAGTTGTATCTGCAGGCTCAGGGTGGATGGGAACAGTCCGCGATATTGATATTTCCAGACGTGAGGGACGGATAGGCGGTGCATTGCTTTGGCTCAAACTTAATACTATTCTCGCAGGAGAGTTTAAGGGATATGATGTAGTGCAGATACATAATCCTATATTTCTTGAACAGAAGCCAAAACGTGTCAAAATTATTTTTGACAGGCTTAAACGTGACAACGGTAGTGTATTTCTAACTATGTTGGGAACAGATTCAAAGTACGTTGATATGTGTTTGAGTAAAGATTCTCCTTTGAAATATAATGAATTTTCTGTAAAAGGCGAGCCCACACCTTATGCTATTAGTCACAGCAAAGTGGTGAGCGATTGGAAACAGTCTTTATTGACCGACTTCTGTCAATATATATATGAAAATATTGATGGCGCTGTGTCTGCATTGTATGAGTATCATTTGGCAGGCATGCTCAATCTCCCTCCTGAAAAACTTGGGTATGCCGGTATACCTATAGACGTATCGGCAATCCCGTTTATTCCTATTAAAGGAGAAAGACCGCTTCGTATTATGATTGCAAGCCACAAGGGTAGGGAAGCGGAGAAGGGCATTGATCGTATTTTTCCGGTCATAAAAAGGGTTGTCGATGATAATCCGTCACGTGCTATTTTTGATATTGTGCAGAATGTGCCCTTTGAAGAATTTCGTAAACGACTTCAGTTAGCAGATATAGTGGTGGATCAGTTGTATTCTTATACGCCTGCTACGTCTGCACTGATGGCTATGGCTGCAGGAAAGATCGTGGTATCAGGAGCCGAACCGGAATATTATGACTTTATTGGTGAGGAGAACCTAAAACCCATTATCAATGCTGATCCGGTAAATATCGACAAGCTATATTCTGACATAGAGGGAATAATTCAAGATAGGTCATTGCGCCAATCCCTATATTTACAAGGAAGGCAATTCGTTGACAAGCATAATGATATGTTTGTAGTGGCTAAACGTTTTGTTGAATTCTGGGAAAGGAGGATGAGATAATGACAAAATTACAGGTAGCAATATGTACATTGGGAAATGAAGGGTTGCAAAAGGTTGGAAAGCTTTTTCTCCCTAAGGTTGACGGTGTGTCATATTTGGTGTCGTGTCAGAATGTCCCTGTAAATTTACCGCCTTCTTTGTACCGTAACGATGTGCAGGTCGTATTCTCTCCAACAAAGGGATTGAGTAATAATCGCAATAATGCATTAATACATTTGACTGCACCTTATGCTCTTATTGCTGATGATGACCTTGAGTTTTATCCGGATGGTTTAAGGACTATAATAGAAAAGTTTGATGCCAATCCAGAAATTGATATCGCCACATTTCGGGCCGATGTTGGTAATAATAAGTTTTTCCCGGATTTTGAAGCAGATATATGGTGTCCTCCTAAGGGGTATTGGATATCGAGTATTGAAATTGCAATTCGTTTGGAGTCTATTCGTAAGTTTGAGTTAAGCTTTAACCCATTTTGGGGGCTCGGAAGTGAACGGCTACATTGTGGAGAAGAAAATATTTTCTTGCTTATGGCACGAAAAGCCGGTCTTAAAGGAAGATTTTTTCCTATAACAATTGTGCGACATCCCGAAGTGTCAACCGGAGTACGTCTACAGCAGAGTCCGGGAGTGTTGCGTGCTTATGGTGCTTACATTGTATATGCTTATCCTTTTACATCTATATTTCGTTTACCTCTAAAAGCTTGGCGTACCACAGGTCGATTTGTCGTGAATTGTCGTTATATTTTTTCAGGAGCTTTGTATGCCATTAGGTACCGAAGAAAGTTGTTGAGATAAAGTTTGAATGAGTGATGGCGTGCGGCTTGTTTTTTGCACGCCATCATAAATCTTAGTGTATGCTCAGTGATTTCAGCAAAGTTCGCACAGCAGCGTGGCCGATGTGGCATCCTTGACGCGAACTTTCACAGTGTCGCCAACCTTGAAATCGCCACGGGGGAACACGCAGGTCTTATTCTGCTGGGTGCGCCCAACCCACTGGTCAGTACTTCTGCGTGACACGCTTTCTACGAGCACCTCAAATTCCTTGCCTATGTCTCTACGGTTTGATTCAAGCGAAAGCTCATTCTGCAGTGCTATCATGCGGTCGAGACGCTCTATTTTTACGTCCTCTGGCACATTGTCGGGCATTTGGCGTGAAGCGAGTGTGCCCGGACGCTCCGAGTATTTGAACATGAACGCTGAATCAAATCCTACCTCTCTCATAAGCGAAAGGGTGAGTTGGAAGTCTTCTTCCGTCTCGTCGTGAAATCCGGTGAACATATCCGTGGATATTCCGCAATCGGGTATAGCCTTGCGTATGGCATCGATGCGTCCGAGGTACCATTCGCGTGTGTATTTGCGGTTCATATCATGAAGCACCTTATTGCTTCCGGATTGTACGGGCAGGTGGATGTGATTGCATATGTTTTTATGAGAAGCCATTGTGGCGATTATTTCGTCTGACATATCTTTTGGGTGCGAAGTGGTGAAACGCACACGCATATCGGGGGCTGCTTCCGCCACTATGCCCAGAAGTTTATCGAATGTGACATCGCCGTAGCGGTAAGAGTTGACGTTTTGTCCTAAAAGCGTAACCTCCTTGTATCCTCTTTCGCGTAGGTCTTGGAGTTCGTTAAGGATGCTTTGCGGCTCTCTGCTTCGCTCGCGGCCGCGTGTATAGGGCACGATGCAATATGAGCAGAAGTTGTTGCATCCGCGCATGATGCTTATGAATCCGCTGATTTTGCCTACGCCGATGCGCTTAGGTATGATATCTCTGTAAGTTTCAGTGGTGCTGAGATCTATATTAATAGCTTTCTCGCCCACTTCCGCTGCCGCAAATAGCGCCGGTAAATCAAGGTAGGAGTCAGGTCCCGCCACCACGTCTACTCCGAAGTCGTTGATGAGGGTGTCCTTCACTCTCTCGGCCATACATCCGATCACTCCGATTATTAATTTTTTGTGACCTTTTTTCTTGCGCAGCGATGACAAATATTGCAGACGACTGTGGATTTTCTGCTCGGCGTTGTCGCGTATTGAGCATGTGTTTAGTAATATGGCATCGCTTTCGGTGATGTCTTCGGTTAGCTCATATCCGTCCATCCCTAAAATGGAAGCCACTACTTCGCTGTCGGCTACATTCATCTGACATCCGTAGGTCTCTATATATAGTTTTTTATCCTCCATAATCTTTTTTGTGGATTCGACTTTTTTTTGTAAATTTGCACAAAATTACGAAAATATGCTGATTTTTGGAAATCTTTATTAGAAAATCCTTTTGTTAATACCACTTTGGCAGTTAAAATAGAAATCTAAACATAAGTATCAAAATAAGTTTCATTTATGGCATACACCTATATGACCGCGGAAGAAGCCGCGAGTATGATTAAAAATGATGATACCATCGGTCTGTCGGGCTTTACTGCCCCCGGTGCTCCCAAGGCAATTCCCACTGCTATAGCTGAAAAGGCAGTGAAAGAACACGAAGAGGGCCGCCCATTCAAAATCAATCTCTTCACAGGCGCGTCTACTTCTGATCGTTGCGACGGTATCCTCTCCAGAGCAAATGCAATCAATCGTCGTGCTCCCTACCAGAATCTGCCTGATTTGAGAAAACGCATCAACTGCCATGACGTTCACTATTTCGACCGTCACCTCTCTGAGATGGCTCAGGAGATGCGCTATGGATTTTATGGACCGGTAGATTACGCTATCATTGAGGCTGCTGCTGTTTCAGAGGATGGCGAGATTATCCTTGGTGCCGGTCTCGGAAATGGGCCTACTTACGCTCATATGGCAAAAAAAATCTTCATTGAGCTTAATGAGGCTCTGCCGGAGCATATTTACGGCATGCATGATGTTGCTATCCTGCAAGATCCACCATATCGTCGCGAGATTGCGATTTTCTCACCTAAGGATCGCATTGGTTCGCCTGTACTCAAGGTGGATCCTAATAAGATTGCCGGTATTGTTCGTACTAATTATCTTGATGGTGTAAAGCCTTTCACCGCTCCCGATGAGGTGTCAAAGCAGATCGGCTCTAATGTAGTGAGCTTCCTCCTCCGTGAATATCGTCGCGGTGGTATACCCAAAGAGTTCCTTCCATTGCAGTCGGGCGTGGGCAATGTGGCTAATGCAGTGCTCTACGATCTTGGTGAAAGCACCGAGATACCTCCGTTCATGATGTACACCGAGGTTATTCAGGATGCTGTATACGAGCTTATTAAACAGGGTAAATGTACGTTTGCAAGTACATGCTCAATGACATTCTCCGACGAGACCGAGCTCGAACTGTTCGCAAATATCGATCAGTTCCATGATAAGATTCTTATGCGTCCGGCCGAGATTTCCAATAACCCCGAAGTGATACGTCGTCTTGGTGTAATCGCTATGAACACCGCTCTTGAAGTCGATATCTTCGGCAATGTCAACTCCACCCACGTGCTTGGCACAAAGATGATGAACGGTATCGGCGGCTCAGGCGACTTCACGCGTAATGCCTATATTTCCATCTTCTCCTGCCCGTCAATCACTAAGGGAGGTCTTATCAGCAATGTTGTTCCTATGGTGGCTCACCCCGACCACTCCGAGCACTCGGTTGATGTCATTGTCACCGACCAGGGTATTGCCGACCTCCGTGGTAAGGATCCCGTGGATCGCGCTTACGAGATCATCAACAACTGCGCTAATCCTATCTACAAAGAGGCTCTTCTCGATTATCTCAAGATGGGCAAAGGCGGACAGACTCCTGTGTCTCTTGATAGAGCTTTTGCATTCCACAATGCATTTAACGAGACTGGCGATATGCGCAACGCAAAATTCTAAAAAAATTGCCACACATATCCGCATAAATAGGGCAATCCGCCGGGATTGCCCTTTCTTATAAAAGTAAAATTCTTGATTATGAAGAAGGGAGTAAATGGCGATGTAGAAATAAAGATAGACGAGGATCTCAAAGACATTTGGCACATATTCTCAAAGTATGTTTTGCCGTTCGGCATATCCGTACTTCTGATTGTGGTGTTTTTCCGTGAAGTCGATTTTCGTCAGGTGAAGGATATCTTGCGTTCGGGATGCAATATGTGGCTCATTGCGCTTATGGCGTTTTTAGCTGTGGCAGCTATAGCCATTCGTGGTATAAGGTGGGGTATTCAGCTTCGTGGTGTGGGTATTCCGAGGATGCCTGCGATGGCTGAAATGAGTGCGCTCTTGGGTGCATCCGTTCTTAATGTTGCTTTTCCCAGAATGGGGGAGGCATGGAGATGTATCTTTGTCTCGAAAAGAGAGAAGTGTCCGTTTATGACAGTGCTTGGCACTGATATCGGCGATCGCACTTCCGACCTTATTTGTGTATTTATCTTCATAGCCATAGCTTTTGGTGTGGCTCATAGCGAGATAGTCAATTTTATGCATCATTATGAGGTGGGGCGTGTAATTGACGGTGTCATCACCCGTGTGTGGGTATGGGTGGCTATGGTGGTGGTGATTGTCGCTCTGTGGGCTCTCATGCGTTTTGGCAGTCGGTACAAATGGATTGATGCAATGCGCAAGGGATTGAAAAATATGTGGGAGGGTTTCGCCATACTGTTTCATATGCCACAACTTGGTCTGTATCTTTGGCTCACGCTTCTGCTTTGGGGTGCAACATATCTTAGTACTTATGTGGCGTATTTCGCTTTCCCATTCACCCGCGACCTCGTCATGCAGCCTGATATGCACTTCGGCATAGCCATGGGATTCGTCACATTGCTATTCAGCGTGTGTAGCACTGCCGTACCTTCCAACGGAGGACTTGGGCCATGGACTCTTGCCGTGGCTTATTCGCTTCAGGTGTTTGGCGTGGCTAAAGAGGATGCATTGTCGTATGCATTGGTCGTTTGGGGATTTCAGACCGTGGGGTACATCATCGCCGGGGGCGCCTCATTTGTCTATATCTATGTCCAGCGAAGGAAGGCGCGTCTGAAGGCTGCTGCCTAATAGCTCACAGTCATTTTTCGCTCACAGTCATTGGCTCCTGCATATGGTCGCGTTGCCTTACAGGAGCTTTTGTTGTATTCTTTTTCTTATTTTTCTTTTTCTTTCGAGGGTTTGTTGTCGCTTTGGCGGCCGGTACAAGGGCAGCAGTGTCTGTGGCAAGGGTGTCGATAATATTCGTGGTGATGGTGTCCGTAGTATTTTCAGCCACGGGTAATGGGTCAGCCCTTCTCTGGGCTGTCTTTTTTAGTCCTATCACAAGGGCGGTCACCACCATCACTATTGCAAGAAATATCTGCGATAGTCGTTCGGCCGTAAACATTCTCTTATCTCCCTTTTGCTCCATATCCGCTCCCTTATTTCCTTTGTTCTCGTATGCATTTGGCAAGCCCAGGGCTTTCAGCCTGAACTATAGACCGGTGGAATCGGAATCTTCAATTATAGTGATTGGAGGCATTGGACCGTGCTTTTCTTCCCAGTCTTTCTTCAGATGCTCCGCACAGGGATTGGTGTGTCCGTCCACGAGTTCCATCCCAAAGAATGGGGCCTCGTAAGGGTAACCGTACCAAAGCGACAGGCGTTCTAATCTGTCAAGTTGCTTTCTCGTCATAGTGAAATATGAATCGTCATATGGTTCATATTCCTTTCCATCAGTCTTTTCTGTCATAATTACCTTCAATTTTTATATCTTCAGCAAATTTACGATTTATTTTTATAAAATCAAATCCTTTTAGCCGAACTTATCTTAGATTCTTAGATGATAATTGGGTTTTGAGGTGAAAAAAACAAATAATCGCCGCAAATGTGCGGCGATTAGCGGTATTCTCTGAAATTAGAATATACATTGTCCTAATCAATTTTAGCGCTCTGTAGTGAATATTTGCGTTTTGACGAGAAATAGTACTGCACGATGATTGCAAGCACACAATATACGGCCGTTAAAATCCAGAGCATAATATAGGGGTGGGAGTTTTCCTGAAGAGTGCCTCCGTTGCTGTTGATTCGGATGAATCCTTCAAGTCCCCATGTGGCGGGAATCAGATTGCCTACAGTGTGCCAGAAAGGCGACATTGCATAACGAGGCCAAGTGAGTCCGGAGAGGAACAGGAAGATAACAGATGTGAATACTATCACGAGGAATACGTACTCCCTTTCTTTAAGAAGTACTACAGTGGCCTGTGCAAGGAATGCCGAGGCAAGAATCATCGGGAATATAAATAGGAGATAGTCGATGCCTTCACCTGCATGTGGCAAAGAAAACATCAGTGGCACTATGCGCAGCACGTATATAGTGGCAGGGATATAGAACACCACATATGCTAAGGCTTTACCCCATACAGTGGATATAGGTCCGGCTCCCTCTACAGCCATGGGGTCGATACCTCCGTTGGCTCTGCGCCGTTCTCGACTTGTGGCTCCTAACAGCCCCACACCTAACATCATACTTTGTTGCAGGATAAGCACTACAATGCCCGGTATGATAAATGATGCGAACCCCTGCTGAGTATCGCCTAAAAAGTGGCTTCTTGAGTTGACGGGCATACTCCCCAAGCTCAGCGACGACGCTCCGGCAGTGGCTACGCGTTCTTGGGTTATGTCGTGGGCAAGCTGTATCTGCAGTTGGGTCATAGCTGACAGTAGAGCGCGATAGCGCAGAAGGAGGCTCATGTCGCAGTACAGCGTGGCATGGGCTTTGTCGCCTGTATTGACCTTCTTGTCAAAATCTGATGGGATGCGCAAT
The DNA here is from genome assembly GCA_964546885.1 of uncultured Bacteroides sp. Taxonomy (GTDB): domain Bacteria; phylum Bacteroidota; class Bacteroidia; order Bacteroidales; family Muribaculaceae; genus CAG-873. The sequence goes on along the minus strand of CAZJKZ010000005.1, from coordinate 53,193 downwards.
ATTGCATACACATCGTGGTTGGCCCACAAATCCTTGGCATCTGACATATTTGACGCATAGCCGTATAATCCGAAGGAAGGGGCGGCTGACACTTGGCGTACCAATTGACGCGACTGCGCTGTGCGACACTCGTCGACAACCACAACCGGAATTTTGCGTACCACCTCAGGATTGTATATCAAAGTATATATTAATGGGTAGAGGAGTGGAAGTCCTATGAAAAATATCAGTAGTCCGGGGTCGTGCAGCATTATACTCCACTCTCTGCGGAATACTTTTGCCATATTTATAAATCCTTTTTTCATCTGTAAAATTTTTAAAATTTTGGTCAGGTTATATTAAGGCACATACACCGGTTGAAGGCAGCTCTTCTTTAGTTTACGCACGAACAACATGCCTAAATAGTTGAATGCAAGTAGAGCAGCAAAGTAATACCTCACGTAGTAAATGTCGAAACCGTTAAGCGCATTGTTGATGTATATCAGAAACAGGTACCTCACAGGCGACAGATAGCTGAAAATTGCTATGTACCCATACATCTGCTCCACAGGGAAGGAGAATCCGGCAAATGAGAAGGTGAGAATACTGAAAAGCGATATCACGCTCAGCGACAGGCGGGGGTTGGGAAGCAGACAGCTTATCATAGTAGCGAAGCTCTGGCATGCTGGCACAAATATTATTGTGGCTACCAAAAGCCATCCCAAGCTGCCCGCCATCGGGAAATGACAATAACCGAACATCAATGCCTCCGTACACAAGCTTATAGCTATAAAAATCAGTGTCTGCGGCAGAAGCTTTCCGGCAAGAGCCAGTGTGATGCTTCCTCCGGCTGTGTCCAGCCACTCAGGGCTTGTGTGATGCTTAATCTCTACAGTTATGGAGTAAGCCGTAAATATCATTATCATTAAGCCCAGACATCCGAATGTGAACGACGGCACAAGATAATAGGCGTAGTTGGTCCATGGATTGCCTATGCCCACACTGTCAATCGATACAGGTTGAACAAGCGGGGCGATCGCATTTTCTGTTAGGCCAACGGCCGAAAGTTTTGCCACGGCAACAGACCCGGCTGTACTCACAGCCACAGTCTTGAAACCTTTGAACGATAGGGTGCCCGGTACAAAATATGTCATGTTGGTGTAGTAGTCGAGGGTAGGGGTGCGACCGGCAACAGCGTCTTTCTCGAATTTTTCCGGTATCACGAAAAATCCGAATATTTCGCCGGTACGAATCTTCTCCATAGCTTTTTCGTAGCTTTCGTCTTTCTGCTTTATTTCGATAAGTTCGGTGGCGTTGAGCGCTCGTGTCACCTCTCTTGACATTGATGAGTGGTCAAGGTCAACCACAGAGGTCGGCACCTTTAGAGGTAACCCCTCCGACAGCAGACTGATGAAGAATATGGCACACCCCAGCGGTACCAACACCATAATTATAAGTGGTGTGGGCGAGGAAGTGAGCATTCTCACCTCGCGCTTGATACTATGCCAAAAATATTTCATCGCTCTCTTAAAATAATTTTATTTCCTGTATATCACTGTCATTCCCGGGCGAAGATCTGTCATGTCGGACGGGCGCACCTTTACTTGGAAAGTACGGCTGTTCCAGTCGCCGGTTGTCTTGGTTGCCTCCCAAGTGGCGTACGATCCCATATCACGTATATAGTAGACTTTTGCGTCAATACTCTTCATGTCGAGGGCAGGAATCTCTACATTCACGTTCTGTCCCATCTTAAAGTCGCTCAGGTGGTCTTCTCTCACGTTGAATGTGATATAGCGGTCGTCAAGTTTAAGCAAACTTATGATTGGTGCGCCTGTGGCTATAAGTTCGGTGGGCTGGGGATAAATCTGGTCTATAATGCCGTCGTAAGGAGCTACAAGGTAGCTGTCCTCAAGGAGTGCTTTCACCTGGTCAACACCGCCTCCGGCTGCTGATACAAGCGCTGCGGCCGACTCTTTGTCCTCACGCTGTGCTCCTGATTTAGCCAATGAGTATTGGCTTTCGGCAACTCCCTGAGCAGCGACTGCAGCATCATATGCGGCTTTTGCCTCGTCGCGCTTTTGCTCTGTCACCACGCCTTCCTTAAATAGATTTTCCATTCGGTCATATGTCTTTTTTGTGATTGTGACGGCCGCCTTTGCCTGCTGTACCATCTCATATGCTGCCTGCACGATCTGCTTGCGTGTGCCTGCGTCGATTTTCTTGTCCTGCGACTTAGCCACATCCTCCATAGCTTCGGCCTGTATTAATTGGGCTTCTACTATGGCTGAGTGAATGCGCACAAGCGTGTCGCCGGCTGCCACTGTGTCGCCCTCCTCCACATAAAAGCGGGCTATGCGTCCCGGCAGCTTGCCCGATACGCGTATGGTGGTGCCTTCTATTTGTCCTTCAAGTATTTGAGCAGGCTTGTTTAAAAACAGAAATCCTATGATAGCGATAGCTATTACCGCAATCACCACTATAGCCATGGTGATAAGCAACGTAGTGTTGGCTTTTTTCTCTTCTACATTTTCCATAATATCGTCATTTATCTTTTTCAGTTTTATTATTTATCTCACATTAAATAGTTTTGGTGTGTTATATGGTGTCCTTACGTCTTATCTTAGTGTGCCGAGAGCTTTTTTCAGATAGGTGTCGCACAAGCGCATGTCAATCATGGCATCGATATTTTCTGAATTTGCTTTCAGCCATGCTGTCTGAGCCTCCATTACGGTTTCGCTTGTGGTCACGCCTTCGCGAAATCCCACGTTGGCGCATCTAAGATTTTCGTTAGCCTTTTCAAGATTGCTTTGAGTCATTACAAAAGTCTTCACCGACTCTCCGGCGCGGAAAGCAGCTTGATTCACTTGCAGGTCAATTAGATCTTTGGCATCTTCGTATTGTAGCTTGATTATTGTCTCGTCGGTTTGGGCGGCCTTGTATTTGTAGTAGTTGCCTCCCCAGTGCCAGATAGGTATTGTCACCACTGCTCCTACTGAAAAAGCCCCATTGAATTTTTTGCTGAACCCGTTGAACATATTGGGGTTGGAGAAAGAATACGCCCCCATTAGAGCTACATTGGGCAGCATTGTCGACATAGCGAGTTTCTTCTTCTGGGCCATTACGTCTATTCCGTATCCTAATGCCCGGAGATCAGGACGCTCGCGGTACACCTCCTCCATATTGTACTCCGAAGCCGGCATCTGCAGTGCGCTTGCCAATTCTGTGAGGTTAGATGAATCCTCGTCGGTGAGGTGCATGTCTGAGTCGAGAGGTAGCCCGCATACTTGTGCGAGAGCCATACGCGACAATGCTAGTCCGTTTTCCACTTTGGTGAGGTCTACCTTTGCTGAATTGAGCTTAACGTCAACACTAAGAAGGTCGCTGCGGGTGGCCACGCCTTGTTGCTGCATCAGTGTCACATTATGTTGCAGAGTGTCAAGTAGGGCAACATATTTTTGTGCTAAAGCATGCTTTGCCTTTAGCGACACCACCTGCCAATAGGCGGCATCTACAGCGTAAATCACATTTTCTGCCTCGCTCTCGTTGAGCTCTCTTGCCGCATCTTCGGCATATTTGGTGATTTTGTTGAGAGCCATGATTTTACCGCCCATATATATAGGCTGTGTGAGTGTAAGTGCTCCGAAAAACACATTGTGTATGTCATATGTCATAGCCTCCTTAGGTATAAGGGCCACGGTCTCGGGTATATACTCTCCGGTAGCGGGATTTTTTATTGGCTCTCCTGTGGCGGGATTTTTAGCCAAATTAAATTCGTATTTCTGAGTGGCGAGATTAAAGCTTTTGGTGGGCAGGAGCTGATCGGATGAGAATACGGAAATATCCTTTTGGTTGTAGGTATAGCCTCCGGAGAAGTCGATTGCGGGCAGATAGGCTGCAAAGGCCTCTTTATTTTCATAATGGGCTTTCTCTATCCGCTGCCTACTCATCATAAGTTGCTTGTTGCTTGAAAGGGCCATTTGTCGACATGCTTCGAGAGTATATGGCGAATCGGCGAAGACGGGAAAAGTCGCAGTGGCCGCGAGTATTAAAATAGTTGATCTCATAAAATACAATAGTTGAAAAAAGTGATAGCAGCCACCATAAAAGCAATATAGTGACTACTATCAAAACGTATAATCCCGGGTAATTGTTGTGCGATTGCCTATTTACACAAATTTTTGCGAAGATTAGTCAATGTCGGTTCACACCTCCTCAAGGGCTTGCGATAAATCTGCGATAATGTCGTCGATGTGCTCAGTGCCTATGCTAAGGCGTACTGTTGCGGGTGTAATGTGCTGCTGTTCAAGCTCCTCAGGTGTCATTTGAGAGTGGGTGGTGGTGTACGGGTGTATCACGAGACTCTTTACGTCGGCTACATTTGCCAAGAGGGAGAATATCTTGAGCTTGTCGATGAAGCGCCATGCGGCTTCCTTGCCTCCTTTTACTTCAAATGTGAAAATTGATCCGGCACCTTGCGGATATAGGCGCGTATAAAGCTCGTGGTCTGGGTGAGATGGCAGCGCAGGGTGGTTCACTTTTTCCACCTTAGGATGGTTTGCCAGAAAATCCACCACCTTCAGGGCGTTTGCAACATGACGCTCTATGCGCAGCGACAGTGTCTCGAGGCCTTGCAGGAGGAGGAATGCATTGAAGGGCGAGATGGCTGCGCCGGTGTCGCGTAGTATCACAGCGCGTATTCTCGTGACAAAAGCTGCAGGGCCGGCTACATTGGCAAAAATTGCTCCATGGTAATTGGGATCGGGCTTGGCGAGGGTGGGATATTTGTCAGGTTCGCGCTTCCAGTCAAAAGTGCCACCGTCTACTATTACGCCTCCTAAGCTCGTGCCGTGTCCGCCGATAAATTTTGTGGCGGAGTGTACCACAATGTCGGCTCCGTGTTCTAACGGGCGGATGAGGTAAGGAGTGCCAAAGGTGTTGTCAATAATCAGAGGTATGTTATGACGATGAGCCACTTCGGCGATAGCGGCAATGTCGAGCACGTCGCAGTTGGGGTTGCCGAATGTCTCGGCATATATGGCTTTAGTGTTGGGCTGGATGGCACGCTCCACATTCGCAGGGTCACGGAAATCGGTTATAGTGTTGCTGACGCCCTGTGTCGCTAACGTATGGGTTATGAGGTTGAATGATCCACCATAAAGATTGTCGGCTGCAACGATATGGTCGCCGCTTTGCACGATATTCTGGAGCGCATAGGTCACGGCGGCTGCTCCTGAAGCCACGGCTAAGGCTCCGGTACCGCCTTCGAGGGCTGCAATTCTTTCTTCGAGTACGCTTTGGGTGGGGTTGGTAAGACGACCGTAGATATTGCCCGGATCACGAAGCGCGAATCTGTCGGCAGCATGCTGCGAGTCGTGAAACACGTATGATGTGGTTTGATAGATAGGCACAGCGCGTGCGTCGGTGGTGGGATCCGGCTTTTCTTGACCGGCGTGAAGCTGTATTGTCTCGAAGTGTAGTTTCTTATTATCCATATTGTTTTTGGTTTTATTTTGTTTCAGTTTTGAATCACGATGCAAAGTTATTACGAAAGAAAATACTACCAAAACAAAATTGAAAATTCAGAATAATCCACTAATATGTGATAATGATATAGAATATTTTACTAATAAATTGCGATTATTAGCATAATAAGCACCTCAATGTTTTGTCGAATTAAAATTTTATGTGTATTTTTGTATCCAAAAATTATGCTCTAATGACTCTCGACGACACCGACCTCAAAATACTTCATGAGTTGCAGCTCAACAGCCGCCTTACTAATAAGGAGTTGGCGGCACGTATACACCTCTCTACCACCCCTACCTTTGAGCGGCATCGCAGGCTGGAGCGTCTCGGTGTAATTCGGGGCTATACCACAATCCTTGATGCTGCGAAGCTCAACAGAGGCTTCACAGTATTCTGCCAGGTTGGCTTTAAGCAAATCAACCAAACTTATGCAGATAAATTCCGCCAACAGGTGCAGGAGTGGGCGCAGGTGGCCGAGTGCTACAATATTAGCGGAGATTCTGATTTTCTTATGAAAGTCGCTGTAAAAGATATGGCAGAATACCAGGAGTTTCTTCTTACAAAGGTCGGCGCACTAGATTATGTTGCCACAATTCGCAGTACGTTCGTTATGGACACACTAAAATAATCTTTACACTTCTATTTGCGCATACGGTAGTCAATCGGTATCTGTTTTCTTTTCATCGTTAAGAAAAAGTCAACAAAAAAGTCATTTCACTACACCTATTTGCAGAAAAGAATCTCGAAAAAATCTGATTTTGTCAAACCAAGATTACGAAGAATGTTCTTGACAATAAATTCGGGAACCGGGTCAATATGAGTCTGAATTATAATAGGCCGAAGTAGTCCGGGGCGAGTCCATTTTTCATGACCACCTTTGATTCTTTCTGGGAAGCACCCTGCTTTCTCAAGAAATTTGCGGAAATCGCTCAATGGGATATTGGAAAGGGTTCGGGTGTTCATATGCAGGCAACTTCGGGGAAAGGCTCGGATACTTTACGATATTCCTTATTTTGGAGAATATCTCTGAAAAATTCGTTTCTATTTAAAAGCATATCAAAAGAAGGAGCGGTCATATTACGCTGCTTGAAAGATCTTACTTTCCAACCATGCTCCCTAAGATCTTTAATAAGAGTGTGATTAGAGAGACCGTAAGAAATGTACTGCTCAATTACTATAGAAAAAGAATCTTTAGCTTCATCTTCGGAGAGGCCATATCCGCTTAGGTCAAGAGCCGGACTATATGCTATAAATGATTCGCCCTCCCTGAAAAGATAAACGTCGAGAGATACTTTGATAGATGAACCCTGATTTGTGATTTTATTATCTGATTTCATAGTTATGCTTAATCCTGATTTAATGGTACAAAGATACATAAATAACAATTCAAAAGCAAGAAATTCAGAAATAAATGCAGTAAAAGAGCTATTTCTATAATTCGCTACGGCACGAAGCGCAAGCAAAAATGACAGTTAGGGACGCTTAGATGAATGTCTGCATAAGCCAAAGCCATTATCCAAAAGAGCAAGGAAAAAAAATTAAACTATGTATGAAATACAATATAGTCGTCAGCAGAATTGTCGTAATCCAGGGAAAGTATTATTAAAATGCAGTCCTAAACTCACAATATTTAGAGTTGTGAGTTTAGGACTGAAGTTGTTATCAAAATGATATTCGTCTTATTCTTTTCGACTGTTGTATTTTTCAAGAGCAATGGCAAGCAGCTCGAGGGCTTTTCGCAAATCTTCTTGGTTGAGCACATACGCAAGGCGCACTTCGTTTTTGCCCGCGCCGGGAGTGGTGTAGAAACCGCTTGCCGGAGCCATCATTATTGTGGCACCGTCGTGCTCAAATTCGGAGAGACACCAAGCGCAAAATTTCTCGCTATCGTCCACCGGCAGTTTAGCCACTGTATAAAATGCTCCCATAGGTATGGGCGAATACACACCCGGTATACGATTAAGCCCGTCTACGAGACACTTGCGGCGCTCCACATATTCCTCGTACACATCGCGGCTGTATTCCTCGGGCGCGTCGATGCTTGCCTCAGCGATTATCTGGCCGATGAGTGGGGGAGAAAGGCGTGCCTGGCAGAACTTCAATACTGTCTGTTGCACAAGTTTATTTTTTGTGCAAAGCGCACCGATGCGGATTCCGCACTCGCTATAACGCTTGGACATAGAGTCGATAAGTATTACATTCTGCTGAATGCCCTCAAGATGGCAAGCACTGATGTAGGGCGAACCGGTATAGATAAATTCGCGGTACACCTCGTCGCTGAACAGATATAGATCGTACTTTTGGACCAACTGGCGTATTTGTTCCATCTCCTTACGGGTATAGAGATATCCGGTAGGATTGTTAGGATTACAAATGAGTATAGCGCGTGTGCGCTCATTGATAAGGTCTTCGAATCTCTCTACCGGTGGGAGCGAGAATCCGTCTTCAATCGACGATGGCAAGGTGCGTATCACCGCTCCGGCGCTTATGGCAAAGGCCATATAGTTGGCATAGGCCGGTTCCGGCACGATTATCTCATCGCCCGGGTTGAGGCAGCTGAGAAAAGCGAAAAGTACGGCCTCGCTGCCGCCATTGGTTATGATGATGTCATCGGGTGTGAAATCTATATTGTATTTTGCATAATATTTCACCAACTTCTCGCGCAGGCTGAGAAATCCCTGGCTCGGGCTATATTCAAGTACCTCCCTGTCGATGTGTTTCAGAGCTTCGAGAGCAATCTTAGGGGTAGGCAAATCAGGCTGTCCAATATTTAGACGATACACCTTCACTCCTCGTTTTTCAGCAGCATAGGCAAGGGGGGCGAGTTTGCGTATCGGCGATTCGGGCATCTCCGAACCTCTTATTGATATTTCGGGCATAATTAATTAATAATATTAATGTTTTGTTTTACAAAAGTTAATTCTCCGGTTGGCACCTCCACCACAGCGGCAATAAAGTTGGGTATGCTTACCATTATTCGCCTCTTGTGCGAACCGCGCACATTCACGATTGTCCCCTCCACGCCGTCGAGCGCCCCTCCGATGATTTTCACGGGTCGGCCAATAGATAGTTGGGTGATATCGCCAGGGTGGTGGTATATCACATCAAAATTGCCTTCTACGGCTCTTATGAAATTGCTCATTTCAGTGTCTCTCACGGTCATGGGCTTTTTAAATCCCCCTTTGAGATATATGAATTGGAGGGTGGGGGCCATTCTTAAGAGTTCGCTAAGCGCGGTCTTGCGTGCGTGTGCAAACAACAGACCTGCAACAGCGGGTACCTTAATGCGCTTGCGTTTACCGTTCACAGTAGTATTTTCCCATCGGGTGGGTAAGAATACCTCCACATTGTTCTCGTCGAGATACTTATGCCCCGGTTTTTTTGCGTTGTGTCGCTTCAAGTCACGCAGCACATACCATTCCATAGGCTCACCGACCGGCTCTGCGCCATTCCCCGATAGTTCGGTAGTGTATGAGTCTGCCGGCACATCTGCCACAGGTATTGTATTTGGATGCATATCACTCAACTTTTTTCTGCAAAATTAGTTAAAATATTCGGATAAAGTGCTACCTTTCCCAAAAAACTGTCGTTATTTCTCATATTTGCCATCTTATATATAAATTTTGTAGGACTAAACACATAATAAGATTTCTTAAAAACAATTTCTTAAAGTTAGAGACGGTTGCACAAGAGCGATGAATTTCGTACCTTTGTAGGTTAATTACTTTGAAAACATTCACAATCTGAAAATATAAATGTCAAAAAATATATCTGTAAAGGGAGCCAGAGTCAACAATCTGAAAAATGTTGACCTTGACATTCCCGGTAATAAATTTATTGTAGTGACCGGCCTTTCAGGGTCGGGTAAATCATCCTTGGCTTTCGATACGCTTTATGCAGAGGGGCAAAGAAGGTATGTAGAGAGTCTGTCGTCCTATGCGCGTCAGTTTTTGGGAAAATTGTCAAAACCGGAGTGTGATTGGATTAAGGGTTTGCCGCCGGCAATAGCCATTGAGCAAAAGGTGAACACGCGAAATCCGCGTTCCACCGTGGGCACGTCCACCGAAATTTATGACTATTTGCGACTGCTTTTTTCGCGTGTAGGTCATACAATTTCTCCTATCTCCGGCCAGCAGGTTAAGAAGCATGATGTGGAGGATGTGGTGGCGTGTGCATCATCTTTCCCTAAAGGCACGCGTATGGCTCTCGTTTCACCAATCTTATTGCCTGACGGCCGCACGTTGGCACAGCAGCTCGACATATATATGAAAGCCGGATACTCTCGTTTGCTTCATGATGACGCGATAGTGAATATTGAAGATATTCTGTCATCCCCTTCTATGCCTGAGACTACGGAAGGCTACTATCTGCTGATAGACAGATTTTCGTCAAGCACCGAGAAAGATTTTATTTCCCAATTTTCAGAGTCGACTGAAACGGCTTTTTTTGAAGGTCGCGACCAGTGCAGATTGGTGGTGTGGCCTAAGGGCGGCGACGTGGAGAATCACGACTTTTCAAAGAAATTCGAAGCTGACGGCATAACGTTTGTTGATCCTACTGACCAGCTCTTCAATTTTAATAATCCCATAGGAGCTTGTCCGCGTTGCGAGGGATTCGGTCGTGTAATAGGCATCGACGAGCGCCTTGTCGTGCCTAATCCGTCGCTGTCGGTGTTTGAGGATGCTGTGGTGTGCTGGCGTGGCGAGAAGATGAGCGAGTGGAAAAACATGTTTATTCATATGGCTCCGCAGTGGGGATTCCCTATTCATCGACCTTATGCCGACCTCACAGATGATGAGAAACGTATCCTCTGGGACGGTAAGGGTCGTTTCCCGGGCATTTATGGTTTTTTCAAATGGGTGGAGCAGAAGCAAGCAAAGATTCAGTATCGCGTGATGCTTGCTCGCTTTAGAGGCAAAACCACTTGTCCTGATTGTGGAGGTATGCGTTTGCGGCCTGAAGCTTTCTATGTAAAAGTGGGAGGAAAAAATATAGGCGAACTTGTGAAAATGCCGGTTGCAGAACTTTTCAAATGGTTTGAGCATCTCTCTCTCGACGAGCGCGAGCAAAAGATTGCAAAGCGTATTCTCGTCGAAATCCGTAATCGCCTTTCCTTTCTTATACAGGTAGGTCTTGGTTATCTTACTCTTGACCGCCTCAGCAATAGTCTGTCGGGCGGAGAAAGTCAGCGTATCAACCTCGCCACTTCGCTGGGTAGTAGTCTTGTCGGATCTTTATATATTCTTGATGAGCCGTCAATCGGGCTGCACTCGCGTGACACAGATCGGCTGATTGGTGTCTTACGCCAATTGCAGCAGTTGGGCAATACTGTGGTGGTGGTGGAGCATGATGAAGAGATTATGCGAGCCGCCGACTGGATAGTGGATGTTGGTCCCAACGCCGGACGTCTTGGCGGTGAAATCGTGTATCAAGGTCCGGTGGACGGTATTGACTCAGCCAACGCCTCCTATACGATGAAGTATCTTAATGGCACATTGAGTATTCCCGTGCCTCAGCATCGGCGTAAGTCTTCTTCTTTTATAGAAGTCGTGGGCGCTCGTGAGCATAATCTCAAAAACGTAGATGTGAAGTTCCCGCTTGGAGTGATGACTACTGTTACTGGAGTCAGTGGAAGCGGTAAATCCACGTTGGTGCGCGATGTACTTTACAAAGCGCTAATGCGCCATCTTGGAGAGGCAACCGACGCCCCCGGAGCGTTTAAGGAGTTGCGCGGAGATTTACACCGTATTTCTGCCGTTGAGTTTGTGGACCAGAACCCAATCGGTAAGTCCTCACGATCTAATCCTGCCACTTATCTTAAGGCTTATGATGAGATCCGAAAGCTGTTCTCTGAGCAGCAGTCTGCCAAGCAGATGGGCTTTACTCCTGCCTTTTTCTCATTCAACACTGAAGGCGGAAGGTGCGAAGAGTGTAAAGGCGAAGGAGTGATAACAATAGAAATGCAGTTTATGGCAGATATCACTATTCCTTGTGAGGTTTGTGGAGGCAAACGCTTCAAGCCCGATATTCTGGAGGTGCGTTATCGTGATAAGAACATAAGTGATATTCTCGACCTTACAGTTGACGAGGCTATTGAGTTCTTTTCGCAGGATCAGGCATCCTTGCCCAAGAAGATTGTGCGCAAACTTCTACCCCTCCAGCAGGTCGGACTCGGGTATATCAAACTGGGACAATCGTCGTCAACTCTTTCAGGAGGTGAGAATCAGCGCGTGAAGCTGGCTTATTTCTTGTCTGTTGAGAAGCCGCAGCCTACTATGTTCATATTTGATGAACCCACAACAGGCCTTCATTTCCATGATATAAATGTGCTGATGTCTTCGTTTGACCGTCTTATAGCTCAGGGCCATACCATTATTATCATTGAGCACAATCTTGATGTAGTGAAGTGTGCCGACCATGTGATCGATATAGGTCCGGAGGGAGGCGATGCTGGAGGTTCTGTCGTTGCAACGGGTACACCGGAAGATATTGCCGCCTGTCCCGAAAGCTACACCGGCCGCTATCTTGCTCCGTATCTCAATCAATCTAAAGCTTAGTCACGCGACACGTACTCATAGACAATTTTGGAAATGTCGGCTATCATGTTTTCTGTAGCATCCATATCCTTTTGAGTGGATTTGACGAACACTGCTAATGCATAGCTCTTGCCGTCGGGCAGTATTACAAAGGCTACGTCGTTTACTCCCATAGGATTTCCCGCCTCGTCCGAAAAGCCAGTTCCGGTTTTGTGGGCTACCATTGCATCCGCTCCGCTCAATGGCGCAGGTATGCGGTTAAGACCGGTCTGGCAGTGCATCAAAATACCGCTTATTTGAGAGGTGTTGAAGTCAGATGATGCCATGGAGTAATCGAATGTTCGCTGTACAGCTATCGCTGCTGTAAGCGGCGATGTCCAGTTGTCATTGCTTCTCGACGGGTCGTCGTGCATTTGAGCCTCGTTCCATTTGATTTGGAAATCGGTGAATCCTTTATTCTTCCAGTATCCTTCTACAGACTCTACACTCACTACATTTCTGAAAAGCCAGTCGCAGGCGTTGTTGTCGCTTTCTCCTAAGGCGTATTCCAATAGCTTGCCGTATGTGGTGCGCAAGGTATCGCCCGTATGTTCTTTAAGCATGGGCGACCACGTGTCTGCGGCCAACGTATTGCGTGGTATCTCCACTAATGAATCCCACATTATCCTGTTTTCCGACAATTTTTCTACGGTTGGTAACGCTTGGAAGAGTTTCATCACCGAATTCATCTGATATCTACCGTCGTTCACTACTATTGTGTCAGATCGAGGTATAATCACTGCCACTCCTATTTCGGCTGGCGCTTCATCCACGTATTTCTGTATCTGCTCCTGCAATGTCGGTGTGTGCGAGCATGCTCCTAACGATAGGATAAGACATAAATATAATAATGATATTTTTTGCATTATGTTCATAGGATTGTGATTATGATTCTATATATGAGCAAATTACTAACTTTGCACCGTGAAATATAAGCTTTATGGGATGTACGGTTGTGTCTTCGAGCAGAGGTTTTAGTTTGGTGTCTGAAAGGTATTTAGCCAGCTGCTGATCTGCGTTTTTTGACAGCTGCCCGATCTCCGAGTCTGTTGCGGAGGGTTTGGCATATTTTGTTTCTATAATATAGCTGTGTTTGGCGTTTGGAAATCTGTGAAGTTGTGGCACCATAAGAAAATCGCTGTATCCATATCCCATTTCTATTTCCGGGCAAAATATATGGTAGTTACACATTGATAGATAAGCCTTTACGAATCCTTGTACATTGTGTTCTCCTCCGATAACGTCTCTTATTGAGGATGTGCGTTCGTATTCCGAACCCAGATACTGCATTAGTGGTTGCCATTCTCCTTCGAAAGCCATCATGTCGAAATATTCATAAAGTTGGGAGGAAGGTATACGGTATTCCCGTTGGTAAAGATTTAAAATATAATCCCAATACTGAAGGCGTACACTTTGATTGGGGATGATCATTTGGATACGTATTCCTTTAGGATAGCCCATCGTCAACATTCCGTAATAGTATATCATAGAGCAAAAATTATCGTCTTCAGTGATATCTAAAGCCGAAAATGAGTTTACGAGTTTTATGTCGATGTTTCCGCTATTGGCGATATCAGAGATGATATCTCTTCGTCCTTCTCTATGTACGCCTTTGCCAATTTCGATTAGTTGCTTGAGTTTATTATAATCTGTGCGAGTATTCTTATCAAGCATGTCCTTTGGTGCACTACCGGTGATGATGAGATTATTTAGATAGTTTAGGGTCATTGTGCAGTTGTACACACTCTCCTTGCCGCAGCATTCTTCGGCAAAGCAGTAGTTATTGTACCATGGACGCATCTCCATGATTACATCATCGATCTCGCGTGTAATTTTTTTGTGGCTTTTGTAATAAGTTAGAATTTCGTAAACCTCCTCTTCGCTGAAGCCGAGCATCGAATTAAAGTTGGCAAATTGTGATATGTCTATTCCAATATTGAATCCACTTGTAAGGTCGTCCATAGTAACTGGTGATACACCCATCATGAATATTCGGTCAAATGTCGGCTTTAGTATTTTGAAGAAGTCCCTGTAGAATCCTTCAGCGTGTGTGAGTTTGTGGAATTGCTCTTTCCCATAATTGGCAAGAACTACATTAGTGAAATTATCGTATTCGTCAATTATTAGGTAAAGCGGTATATTTTTGTCTTTTGCGGCTGTCGCTAATATTGTGAGTTTTAAGCCTGCGTTATCAGTCAATCTTATTCGTTCTAAGGTGTAATCATCATAATATTCGCCATATTTCTGAATGAAATGATTGATACGTTCACAGCAGTATTGATTAAATGTTTCATAAAGCTTGTCAATGGGTGCTACTGCCATTGAAAAGTCAAATCGCATCACTTGGTATTGATTTGCTTGAGGAGTAGGATTTTTCCCTATCCACAGATTCCCGAAAAGAAGGTCGAATTTACTTTTAGCTTTAATATCATAATATGATTCAAGCATATCAACAAACACGCTTTTGCCGAAACGCCTCGGTCGTAGATAAAAAAGGAATCTCCCGATTTCCTCCAACCTTGGTATAAACATTGTTTTGTCTACGAAGTAGCAGTTGTCGCGAATAATTGTTTCAAATTTCGTTATGCCGTATGGTATTTGCTTTATCATTGATGATGTTTTGAGCGTTTTATACTAAGGATTGGAAGGAACGTAGCTATGTATAATTTATTAAAAAATTGCAAATAAAATGACTCATTCGGCAAAGATACAAATAATTTTGAAATTAGCTCTTTCTTTGTAGAATTAATCTATACATTTTCATTTTTTCTTTAAGCATTTGATCAGAGGTGTCATTGAAGTCCGTTCACTTGGGGATACACAACAAATTTCGCTGTCTCTATATTGACACAGCGAAGATGTTTTTGAATGCTAAGGAGCTCTATGTTTAGTTAAGAATTAAATCATTATTACATCGAATCTATGTGAGCCTCCTTTCAAGTAATGAAGGGAATATCAGCTACTCTGCATATAAGTTTTCCGATTGCTGAGGAATATACTGATCTACTAATTTGCTGATTTTTTGCAAATCGGGCTTTCTGTTAGCATAGTCAATCAATGTTCCGATAGGGTAAAGGTCCGGATCAGAAGCTGATTGGAAATCTGCGGCATCTTCTGAATAGTCTCCATCTTCCACCGCATCTTCTTCAATAGCATAGTCGCTGAATGCAATATCTCGATCTGCATCCTTACGACGCTCAATACCTACTAATAGAGTTGTTGGGATTATACTTATCTGAGGATCCTCTCCCCAAAAATCCGGGTTATTGATGACATCCGCCACTTTTGCAGCAATAATGTCGGTGAGTTCTTTTCTTGTCATAATAATTTTTTTGTTATTATAACGCATCAATTAATAAAATGGTTCTCTTTTTTGAGAGGAGAAAAGGATATATCTCAAAATTAAGATTGGACATCCTAATATATTAGGATTTATGTAAAGATATAACTTTATGGTTAATGATTGTTAATATCTGATTCGTTTAAAAATTTAATTCTTAACTTTATCTTTCTTAAACGGCATTAAGCGTCAATAAGCTAAATCAAAAGAACAAATCAATTATATACCAATGAAAATCAATTTACATATAGATTACCATACTTCATGGGGCGAAAACCTGTACGTTACGGGTGTAAGCGATGCTTTTGGTGGAGGAAACCGCTCAAAGGCAGTGAAGATGGAAATTGCCGAGGGGCATTTATGGACAGCGTCAATAGAACTGCCGGACACAACCGAGCCAGTGACATACCGCTATTTCGTGCTAAACGATAATGGGTACACTCGCGATGAGTGGGGCGCTGATCACGTCCTTTATCCCGGTAATGCCGCTATATATGACTTATATGACCGTTGGCAGGACCAACCATCAAATAAGCCTTTCTATTCTTCGGCATTCATCGATTGCATACTGCGCCGTACTCATCGTGATGCTGTGGTAAATCCGCAGGCAGGAATGGTGACTTTTGAAATCGATGCTCCAATGGTGCTTCCTGACGAACAATTGGTGATCACAGGTGAGTGCGAGCAGCTTGGAAATTGGGATTTGGCGAAATCTCCCCGTATGAGTGACGCTCGATATCCTCTTTGGACTGCCGCTGTGGTGGCAACAGACAATATGACTCCTGCTACACAATATAAATTCGTGATAGTCAAGAAGGACAGCGGTGATGTGGTGGCTTGGGAGGATGCCGACAATCGAGAGCTTGGTGTCAAACCTTCTCTCACCGATGCCACCATTCTGAGCGGATTACATTTCTCCGGTTTCCGTCACTGGCGTGGCAAAGGTACCGCAATACCGGTGTTCTCGCTTCGGTCAGATGACGATTTCGGAGTAGGCGATTTTTACGATCTCATTCCCATGATTGACTGGGCTGTGCTCACCGGACAGACATTCATTCAGATTCTGCCGATCAACGACACTACTATGACCGGCACATGGATGGATTCATATCCATACAACGCCAACTCCACATTCGCCCTCCATCCGCAATACTTGCGCTTGAGCGAGCTTGGAAAAATCCACGATCCGGCACGCCAGCAGTACTTTGACGATCTCGCATGCGAACTAAACGCACTCAAAGAAATTGACTATGAGCGCGTAAATAAAGCAAAAAATGCCTATACACGTGAGATTTTCGCACAAGAAGGGGCTAAAGTAGTGGCAACAGACGATTTCAAGGCTTTCGTGGCCAAGAATGAAGAGTGGCTTCGTCCGTATGCCGCTTTCTGCATACTACGCGACCGTTATGCCACCCCTGAGTTTGATAAATGGGGCAAGTACTCAGTGTATGAGCCTGGAAAGGTGGACGCATTGCATTTGGAGAGTCCAAAGGACTTTGAATATGTCTATTATATACAGTACAACCTCGACAAACAGATGCGCCATGTGCGAGATTATGCCCACTCAAAAGGAGTAGCCATAAAAGGCGATATACCTATCGGCATATCACGCACCTCCGTAGATGCATGGAAATACCCCCATCTGTTTAATATGAATAGCCAAGCTGGAGCTCCCCCGGATGATTTCTCTGTGCTGGGACAGAATTGGGGCTTCCCCACATACAATTGGGAAGAAATGAGCAAGGACGGCTTTGCATGGTGGAAAGCCCGCTTCTGCAAGATGAGCGAATACTTCGATGCTTACCGTATCGACCACGTGCTCGGTTTCTTCCGTATCTGGGAGATACCCATTGAGCAAATCCACGGACTTCTCGGACGCTTCTATCCTGCACTACCTTTCTCGCCCGAAGAACTGCGCAACAGCTACGACTTCTGGATTGACGTAAATCTCCACACCACTCCTTATATTATGGACTATTTCCTTGCTGATTTCTTTGGGGAATATGTCGACGAGGTGCGCGAGAAGTATCTTGAACCTCTCGGGTATGGTCGATATAAGCTCAAAGAAGAGTTTGCGAATCAGCGTAAGGTTGCCAAATACTTTGCCACACAACCTCACGACGAGAAGAGCAACATTATTTGCAACGGTCTTAACTCCCTTATCGACGACGTGCTCTTTATCCCTGACCCCGACGAGCCAGGTAAGTATCATCCCCGCATATCAGCACAGCACACATATATATACCGCAGTCTGAACGATTATGAGCGATGGTGTTTCAATCGGCTGTATAACGATTTCTTCTATCATCGCCACAACGATTTCTGGTACGGTAAAGCCATGTGGAAGTTGCCCCCGCTGATTGACGCCACGGATATGCTCGTGTGCGCCGAAGACCTTGGCATGATACCCGACTGCGTGCCAGCCGTGATGAGCGCACTTGAAATTCTCTCTCTTGAGATACAGCGTATGCCCAAAGATCCTAATTCACAGTTTGGCGACACTTGGCATTATCCCTACTATTCGGTATGCACAACGTCAACCCACGATATGGCAGGTATACGCGGATGGTGGGAGGAAGATCCCAAAAATACACAGTCATATTATAATAATGTGTTGCACGAGCAGGGTACGGCCCCTCTCTATGCCGAGCCATGGATATGCGAAAAGATCCTTGATCTGCATGTGAAGTCGCCGTCTATGCTGTGCATCATCCCGCTTCAGGACTGGCTGTCGATGGATGCGGCTCTGCGTCGCGAGAATCCCCATGAAGAGCAGATCAATGTGCCTAAAAATTCTCGTCACTATTGGCGCTACCGTATGCACCTCACTCTTCGTCAGCTCCTTGGATCGCATGCATTCAACGATAAGCTTAAATCAATGGCGAGATAAACCCTTAGATACATCTTCGATGGCATTTCGATATGTCATCGAAGATTATTTTAATAGTTATGCTAAACCGAATTTCCGACCTTTCCCATCCCGGCGTACAAGCCTATAGCTCCCTTACCGAAGCCCAGCTGCGTAACCGTCTGCATGTCGAAGAAGGCCTTTTCATAGCCGAAAGTCCCAAAGTGATACGCGTGGCTCTGGATGCAGGTTATGAGCCTGTGTCGCTGCTTTGCGAGGAGCGACACGTTAAGGGCGATGCAGCCGATATCATCGCTCGGTGTCCTGACATACCGGTCTACACCGGCTCACGAGAGATATTGGCATCATTGACAGGATACACCCTCACTCGAGGCGTGCTTTGTGCCATGCGTCGCCGTCCTATGCCTGACATCGCAGACATATGCGACGGCAAACATCGCATAGTAGTGATTGACGGTGTGACCGACACCACAAATATCGGGGCAATCTTCCGGGCGGCGGCAGCATTGGGTATTGATGGCGTGGCGCTTACGCCCACATCATGCGATCCGCTCAACAGGCGTGCAGTGCGTGTGTCCATGGGCAGTGTTTTCTTAGTGCCATGGACGTGGATTAAATCTGTGGATCAATTCCATTCCTTAGGCTTTAAGACGGTGGCTATGGCTCTCACCGACCGATCCGTGCCTATAGACGATCCAGCGCTTTGTGCCGAGGAGCGGCTGGCAATAGTGATGGGTACCGAAGGAGACGGTCTCGCTTCCTCTGTAATTTCCGCCTGCGACTACACAGCCCGTATACCCATGTCGCACGGGGTAGATTCCCTTAACGTTGCATCAGCTGCCGCTGTTGCCTTTTGGCAACTTCGCTGCCCGTCTTTGTCTTAGAGATGTGTAAAAATTAAATAAAAGCAAAAGTATACGATGAATATTGAGATTTTTTGTACTTTTGTAGGACAAAACATCGAAACAAAAAAAGACAAAGAAACAATAGACACATGCACAATATAAAATTTTTGATTGTATCTTCTCTTCTGTCATTGGCTGTCGCGCCTCCTGTCAATGCCGACAAGTTGGTGATAATGCACACCAATGACACACATTCGCATATCGACCCACAGGAAGAAGACGGCTTGGGTGGCATATCGCGCAGGAAGGTGCTTATTGACAGCGTGCGTGCAGCTCATCCCGGCCACTCCCTGCTTGTGGATGCCGGTGATGCTGTTCAGGGCACACTTTTCTTCAATATCTACAAAGGCGAACTGGAAGAAAAGCTTATGAACGCCTTGGGCTATGACATACGCATACTCGGCAATCATGAATTTGACAACGGCATGGAGATGCTTGCCGAAAACCTCGCGACATCTGATGCTGAACTCCTTGCCGCCAACTATCAGACTATAGGTACCCCTCTTCAGGGTCTGTTTATGCCGTACACCATACATCAGTTCGACGGTAAGCGAATTGCTTTTATTCCTGTAAATCTCAATCCTGCCGGTATGATAGCCGCTAATCACACAGAGGGAATGGGATATATTGATGCTATAGAGACTGCAAATAATCTGGCATGGTTTGTGAAAAACATCGAACAGGCTGATATGGTGATAGCGCTTACACATATAGGTTATAGCGTCGGTAACGAACCTGACGATGTTGAACTTGCAAACGCTTCTAAGGATATTGATGTGATAATCGGAGGTCATAGCCATACAGCTATCAACCCTGAAAACGACCAGTCGGTACCTTATTTAATAAAAAACGCTGACAGCCGTGATGTGCTGGTGGCTCAGAGCGGTAGATGTGGCAAGTACTTGGGTGAAATCACAATTGATCTCGACAATATATCGGCTTTGCCTGTTTCTAAACTTTTGCGTGTTGACAGCCGTCTCGACAGTCGTCTTGATCCTTCGGTAGAAGCAATTATTGCGCCTTATCGAGAGAATGTTAACCGTCTCAACAAAAAGGTTGTAACGAAGACCAATCGTTTTCTTGAAAGAGACGATGATGAACTTCTCAACTTCGTTACTGATTTCGTAAAAACTCGTGGCAGCCAGCTTGCCGATGGAGTGGATTTTGCTATACTTAACAAAGGTGGACTACGTCACAGCTTACTCAAGGGTGATGTCACTGAAGGAGAGTTGATTACTCTGATGCCATTCTTCAATAAGATAGAGGTTATTGATGTGACTGGTGATAATTTAGCCCAAGTGTTTGATATAATGACCTATACAAATGGTAACGGCGTGAGTGAAGAAGTGGATATCAAGTATGATCCTAATCTAAAAAAATGCACATCGATCACTATTGACGGTAAGCCTCTTGACCCTAATCGCACTTACCGTGTAGCCACAATCGATTACCTCTCTGATGGGGGTGACTATATGACACCTCTTCGAAATCATAAGTTTGTGGCAGGAAGTGAACAACTGCTCTACGAGGACTTCCTTGACTATATGACCTCCGGAGCCGGCAAGGGCAAACATATTAGCGGATCAGCAAAAAAACGTATGTCCCCCCTCTAATAACTCTGATAACTCTAATTACTTTTATAAATAAATCCAATGAGCCTACAATTATATATGCTTGTGTTGTCGATACTCACGTCGGTGAGTATATCAGCTCAGAAAAGCCCAATCCCCGAACGTATCGACTCGCACGAGTGCAAGGAGTGGGTTGACTCCGTGTACCACACTCTATCCACACAGGAGCGTATAGCCCA
This sequence comes from uncultured Bacteroides sp., assembly GCA_964546885.1. Taxonomy (GTDB): domain Bacteria; phylum Bacteroidota; class Bacteroidia; order Bacteroidales; family Muribaculaceae; genus CAG-873. Next base: position 32,189 of record CAZJKZ010000005.1, on the reverse strand, counting down.
GTTGATAATGGTGAATACCTCGCCTTCGCAGGGCGAAAGTTCGAGGGCCGAACTGCGTACTCTTATAGGAAAATACCAGGTGGGCGGTCTTTTCTTCTCCAAAGGTTCGGCTGCCCAAATGGCAGAAATGACCAATTATGCTCAAAGTCTTGCCAAAGTGCCGCTTTTGATGGGTATCGATGGCGAATGGGGACCTGCAATGCGTGTGACCGACGCACCGGTGTTTCCTTATAATATGAATCTCGGAGCCATACAAAACACGGCTTTGATCTTTGAAATGGGCGAGGAGGTGGCTCGTGAGTGCCGTGAATTAGGAGTGCAGATGGATTTTGCACCGGTGTTAGATGTCAATTCCAATCCTTCCAATCCTGTGATAGGACGTCGATCCTATGGAGAGGATCCTATGCGTGTGGCTAAAGCCGGACATGCTTTTATGCTTGGATTAGAGAGTGGAGGAGTATTGGCTGTGGCAAAGCATTTCCCGGGTCATGGCGACACTGACGCCGACTCTCACAAGACCCTTCCCACTGTGGGACATTCTGTTTCTGAGTTGCAGAGCATTGACCTTGTGCCATTCCGTGATTTCATAAATTCAGGTGGTTCGGGAGTGATGGTAGCGCATTTGTCAGTGCCTTCGCTCGATAAGCCCGGCTTGCCTTCTTCTATGTCAAAAAAGGTGGTCACTGATATCCTTAAAGATAAACTGGGATTTAAAGGCCTGGTGATTACCGATGCGCTTAATATGAAAGGTGCAGCCGTCACGGGCAATGTCTGCGTTCAGGCTCTGAAAGCCGGTAATGACATTCTGTTGAGTCCTACTTCCCTGGCTCGTGATATCCCGGCTATAGAGGCTGCTTTAGCGAGCGGTGAACTTAAAGAGCAGGTGATAGAGGAGCGTTGCAAGAAGATATTGGCTTATAAATATGCAGTTGGATTAAATCATAAGCCTAAACAAATCAATGCTTCCACGGTGGCCGGCGACCTTAACACCCCTAAAGCACAGGCTTTGATACAACGTCTCGCCAACGCTTCCATCACTGTAGTAAGAAACAGCGGCGATTTGCTGCCATTAAAAAATCTTGGCAAAACCACTATCGCAATTGTAAATATAGGTGCGCCTGCAGAAAATGCTTTCTCCGACCTATGCCGTCGCTACGACGATGTAGATGTATATGGTTCGGCAGAGTCCAATTTCACACCTGCAGTGCTTGAGGCCATAAATCGCCACGATGTAGTGGTTGCAGCGGTATATAACGACAATCAGGCAGCCCGGAACACCATTGCCGCTTTGAAAAAATCGAAGGGTTTTGTGCCTGTGTTCTTTATAGGAGCGTATAAGATGGCAAAATTCAAATCTTCAGTTGCGGGATCGCAAGCTCTCGTGGCAGCCTATGATAATAGTCCGTATTTGCAGCGCGCTGCTGCAATGGCACTATTCGGCGGAATAGAGGTGTCGGGCAGGATGCCGGTCAATGTTGAAGGGGTTGCCTCTCTGGGCGAAGGTGTTGATTTGCAAAAGACACGCCTTGGATTCGCATCCCCGGCAGCTGTGGGTGTAAATCCTGAACTTACGGCGCGCGTTGATTCTGCTATGCGAAGCGCATTGGGCAAGGGTGCCTTCCCCGGAGCTCAGGTGTTGGTTGCTAAGGACGGAGAGGTAATAATCGATCGCTGCTATGGCACAAACACTAAAGGCGGCGAAAAAGTTACGCCTGAAACGATATACGATCTTGCTTCCGTGTCGAAAACTATCGGTACACTTCCCGGAGTGATGAAAGCCTACGACATGGGGCTTTTTGACCTCGACACACCTGCGAGCAAATACGTGCCGGGTCTTAATGTCGAGGGTAAAAGCGATCTCACTCCCCGTATGCTCCTTTATCATGAGACCGGATTGCCAGCAGCCTTGGATATTTACACGTTTGTGATGGATCCAGATTCATATACTGGACGTGTAGTGACGGGTAAGCGTGACAAAAACCACACAGTGGCTATAAATGGCGGTGGATTTGGAAGTGCCACCGCTCGGCTGCGTCCCGATCTTTTATCTAAAACACGCACAGGGAAATTTACCGTCCCAGTGGCCGATGGACTATATGCTGCTCCCGAAATCGCCGATTCTATCATGGGTCGCATCTACAACAGCAAGACACGTCCGGAGCGCAAGAGCCTGTATTCATGCCTCAATTTCTGCTTGCTGATGGATATGGAGCAGCGTGTCACAGGCAAGGACCACTACTTCTTTGTGGATGAGCAAGTGTGGGAGCCGCTTGGAGCCACAAGCCTGAGTTACAATCCTCTTGACAAATACTCTCGCTCGCAGATCGCCGCTACTGAGAATGACACATATCTCCGGCGTCAGCATATAAGCGGATACGTGCATGACGAGACAGCAGCCTTTTCGGGCGGGGTGCAAGGAAATGCCGGAGTGTTTGGCAATGCAACGGATATAGCCAAAATTTGCCAGATGTGGCTTAACGGGGGTGAGTATGGTGGAGAGCGCATTCTCTCGGAAGCAACCACAAATCTTTTTACCAAGGATAAAAGTCCTAATTCTAATCGTGGACTCGGCTTTGATAAGCCAAATTTTGATAATCCATCGAAATCTCCTGTTAGTCCGGAGGCATCTCCTGCCACTTATGGACACACCGGATTTACAGGTACATGCTTTTGGGTTGATCCTCAAGAACAGTTGATCTTCGTTTTCCTTAGTAATCGTATCGATCCCACAAGAAAGACTCCGGCATTTTGGGAATCAAATATCCGTACTACACTTATGAGTCTCGTTTATCAAGCCATTGAGCATCCCTGAATGAAATCTAACTTCTTATATAATGAATCTGATTCTGAATCTTAAAAAGCGACTTTTGTTGCTGCTGTGTATATTTCTTGTAGCATTTTTTATCATATCGGTTATTTCCGGAGTGGTAATGTGGAAGTTTGGTAATTCTACTCCCGCTTTGCGTATTATAACGGTACTTCAGGATTTAATACTTTTCATTCTACCTGCTTTGGTAACAGCTTTGCTGGTTACGCGTCAGCCCGCCACATTGCTGTGCCTTGACAGACGCCCCGATATTAGTTCACTGTTGATTGCGATATGGGCCTTGCTTTTGTCAGTTCCCGCTATGAATTTTATTATATGGCTTAATCTCAATATACCCCTGCCTGCGGAGATTGCAGAAGCACTCAAAAGTATGGAGGATAATGCTGCTGATGCAGTAAAAGCTTTGATAGGACCGCATAATATACCAAATCTCATAGTATCAATCCTCATTGTAGGTGTTTTGGCCGGAGTGAGTGAGGAAATACTCTTCCGTGGTGGTTTGCAGCGTCTTCTCGTCACCGGAGGTGTCAATCATCATGCTGCGATATGGATTACGGCTGTGATATTCAGTATGATTCATATGCAATTCTATGGCTTTGTGCCTCGTATGCTTTTAGGTGCTTTCTTTGGCTACTCGCTTTTTTGGACTCGCTCACTGTGGGTGCCTATAATACTCCATGCTCTCAACAACACTATATACATCATAACAGAATATGTAGATTATGGAAATGACGAAGTTTCTGTAATGGAGTCGTTCGGACAGGGTAAGGATTATGTTAATGTCGTATGCTCCGTAATAGGCACAGTGATTTTATTGCGTAGGCTTTACCTATATTGCAAACGCCATAATTCTGATTCATATGTTTAAGTTCCAACAGTTTAGTGTTGACGATTCCGGATGTGCCATGAAAGTAGGCACTGACAGTGTGTTGCTTGGCGCTTGGACTGATGTTGAAGGTGTACATAATGTGGCGGATTTCGGAGCCGGTTCAGCTTTGTTGTCGCTTATGATAGCACAGCGCGTGACCTCGGCAAAAATCACTGCTATTGAAATAGATGCATTTGCCTGTCGTGCGGCCGAGACAAATGTAGCTGCCTCTCCGTGGTCGGATAATATTAAGGTAGTGAACGCCGACGTGATGGATTATAAGTTAAATGCCCCGGTAGATTTAATCATCACGAATCCTCCATATTTCAATGGTGGACTGCTTTCACCGGATGCTGCACGTGCCACTGCGCGTACAGCCGGTTCATTCGGGCCATTAGCAGCTATAGGTATCGCTGCCAAATACCTTTCTGCGCAAGGCTCTCTCGCAATGATTGTGCCTACTGACATGACCGATGACATCATTTTCGAGGCTGAAATGCACCGTATGCAGCCTTGGCGCCAATGTGAAATCAGCCAAGTAGAAGGCCGCAAACCCACACGCACGCTTTGGCAGATAGTACGTAAGAGTGCCGGTCGTACTATATTGAAGTCCTCGTTAACTATTCGTAATGCTTCCGCACTGACACCTGAATTCGTAAAACTTACCCGTAATTTTTATCTATGAAACACCTCGTTCTGTGTTTGCTGATGTTAGTATCTGTCGCGGGCACTGCTCAGGATAGTCCCTTATCTACTGCGCGGCGAAATGTGCGTACTTCCACTGATATTGTAAACATAGGTATGGCTTCAGCCACAGTAGCCGGACTCCTGCTCACACGCGACTGGGAGGGTCTTAAGCAGGGCTCTTTATCTGCGGCTACAGCTGTGGGTGTATCTTACGTACTTAAGTATACTGTAAAAAAGGCTCGGCCCGATCATAGTGATAAGCATTCCTTTCCCTCCAATCACTCTGCGGTTGCTTTCACGAATGCCGGATTTCTAATGCGCCGTTATGGATGGAAGTTTGGTGTGCCGGCCTATGCTTTAGCGTGTTATACTGCATGGGGGCGCACCTACGCTAAGCGTCATGACTGGTGGGATGTGGCTGCTGGAGCAGCGATTGGTACAGCAGCCGCTTATATTTTCACTACTCCCTTTGCTCGAAAGCACAGTGTTGCTATAGCGCCCTATGCGGCTCCGCACATGTGCTGTATTACTGCTGCTATGACATTTTAGTATAGTGATAAAGCCATGCGCCCTATTTCATGTAAACCTTTAATAATGCGTTCGCGCGATGAAGGACGTGGCTGTTTTATCCCTCTTGCATAATGTGATAATTGCTTTTGATTTATTCCGGAAGCTCTGCTAATTGCAGCTAAAGTAGTAAATTTCTCTGCCTCTTTAAGCAATGCTGTGGCTTCCAAATCATATATGATACGGTAATTGTCGGTTGCAATGTAATCAGGAATTTTCTCTCCATTTTCTTTAAGCCCTTCTATATGAAATTTAAATGATTCTTCGAATTCTTTTTTAAACTCATCAAGAGTTGATCCGGTCACAAAGATAGCTCCAAGTTTGGTGTCTCCTATACCACCATTATAATTTTCGCCTGACCAGCTGACGAGTACTTTGATCTCCTTTGGTTTCATTTTGTGATAAAATATTTAATGAGACTATTATTTCCAGCCTGCTTGTTTCCAAATGCTATTTAATATAAATTGCTCCAACACTTGATTGGGCTTCCCATTTATTGTTACAGTGCCTCTTTTATTAGGATGCTTAAATTGTTTGTGACTACCTTTCGTCCTGTCAAGGATCCAGCCATCCTCTTCAAGCATTTTTATTACCTCCTTTGTTTTGTATTTATTCATTTAGTTTCTTATTAAGAATATGCAAAGGTAGTATTTTTTCTACTATTATACAAATATTATCATAACGTAGTTAAATATAGAGCTTTAATATCCTTAAAAATTATCATTTTCAAGTAAATATAAGGCTATTTCGTAAAAATTTAGTAAATTTGCATTCAGTAATTATTAAAATTATTAATAATATACCAATCAATAAATATAAGATGAATTTGAAACATTTGGCTTATGGCGCCACAGCCATTGCGCTCTCGGCATGCTCGGGCAATCTTCCAAGTGCCGTAGATAGCGACATTATCACTAAGCCCAACTTCACCAGCTCCAACGGCATTTTTGACATAGATGCTCTTGAGGCTTTAGGACGCGTGGGCGGTCAGCAGGTTTCACCTGATGGCAAGAAAATACTTTATGGTATCTCTTACGAAAGCCTCGAGCTCAACAAATCCAACCGCGAGTTGTGGGTGATGGATGCCGACGGATCCAACCAGACACAAATCACCTCTACTCCAAAATCGGAGAATGACGCAGTATGGATCGGCGGAGGCAAACAGATTGCATTCCTCTATCCTGATGACAACGGTAAGTCGCAGATTTGGGTTATGAATCCTGACGGCAGCGACCGTTCGATGGTGTCGACGGTAGAGACGGGTGTCAATGGTTTCCTTTTCTCTCCCGACGAGAAAAAGGTGATAATCATCGGTAATGTGAAATACTCTCAGACAGCTGCCGATATTTATCCCGATCTGCCCAAAGCCACCGGCCGAATCATTGATGATATGATGTACAAGCATTGGGACGAGTGGGTAACCGAAATACCGCATCCTTTTGTGGGCGATTTCAATGGCACTGTAGTATCCAATCTCACTGACATCATGGAAGGTGAACCTTACGAATCGCCTATGAAGCCTTTCGGAGGTGCTGAATCTTTCGCATGGTCGCCTGATAGCAAGAGCCTTGTGTACACTTCGCGCAAGAAGACCGGCAAAGAATATGCCATTTCTACCAATTCTGACCTTTACCTCTACAATCTTGAGACTAAGAAAACAGAAAATCTTACCGAGGGTATGATGGGGTATGACACAAACCCTGCTTTCTCTCCCGACGGCTCAAAACTCGCATGGTTGAGCATGGAGCATGACGGTTATGAGGCTGACAAGAACCGCCTTTTCATCCGTGATATGAAATCAGGAGAAAAAACCGACCTTACCGTTGATTGGGACTATACCATTGAGGCATTTGCTTGGAATCCCAACGGCAAATCTATCTGGTTTGTTGCCTACTATGACGGCGTGGAGCCTATCTTCAACATCGACATTGAGAGCAAAGCAGTGAAGGTGGTGGAACGCGGAGAATACGACTATTCGTCAATTACACCTCTGTCAGAGACTCAGGTAGTCGCTACCCGCCATTCAATGTTGCGCCCCGACGAGATCTTCTGTGTTGCCGACAGCCAGGCAGTGGCTCTCACCGATGTCAATAAGGAAGTGTTCGATCAGCTCACAATGCCTACAGTGGAGCGTCGCCTTGTGCCAACTACCGACGGGAAGCAGATGCTCACATGGGTAGTGCTTCCTCCAAAATTCGACAAAACCAAGAAATATCCCGCTATTCTCTATTGCCAGGGTGGACCGCAGAGTGCCGTTAGCCAATTCTGGAGCTATCGTTGGAATCTTGCACTCATGGCATCTAACGGCTACAT
>CAZJKZ010000005.1:4704-24917 GCA_964546885.1 uncultured Bacteroides sp. | reverse complement strand
AACCGTCGAGGTGTACGCGGATTCGGCACTGAATGGGAATCACAGATTTCTAAAGACTTTCCCGGCCAGAACATGCGTGACTATCTGAGTGCAGTTGATTATATGAAGAATGAACCGTTTGTTGACGCTGACCGTATAGGTGCTACAGGAGCAAGCTATGGAGGATTCTCAATCTACTGGCTTGCAGGCAATCACAATCATCGTTTCAAGTGTCTTCTTGCTCATGCCGGTATTTTCAATACAGAAGCACAATATCTTGAGACTGAAGAAATGTGGTTTGCCAACTGGGATATGGGTGGCCCATACTGGGATAAGGAGAATGCTGCCGCACAACGTACCTTTGCTATGTCGCCTCACCGCTTTGTTGACAAATGGGATACTCCTATCATGATAAGCCATGGCGAATATGACTATCGTATACTCTCATCGCAGGGCGAGATGGCCTTCAATGCAGCCAAGCTTCGTGGCATCGAAGCCGAGATGGTGATCTTCCCCGATGAAAACCACTGGATCCTCAAGCCGCAGAATGCCGTACTTTGGCAGCGTCTTTTCTTCCGCTGGTTTGACAAATACCTCAAGCCCGAAAAGCCCTGATTTATAGCTTTTCATCTGAAATAGATAATAATCAAAAAGCGGCCGGCGAAACACTCGTTGACCGCTTTTTGATTAGCTCATTATTTGCTAAGAGCTTTCTGGAGATTAAATGACATAAGGAAGAACGCTACGGACGCTCTGTGAATAGCTCTTATCAATGGATTTGCACCGGAATAATTTTTCACGTAATACAGCTCGCTCCTCTTTCCGGTCTCCATTATCCATTTGTTTTTGGGTATCGACTTCATTGTCGAAGCACCAAGATGTATGCATTTTTCGTCCAATGATATGTAGATTTTCAATCCGAGGCGGCTTAGTCGCTTGTATAAGATATTTTCCTCATAATAAAGAAATGTGTTCGGGTCGAAAAAGCCGATTTTCTCAAACAAATCCTTTTCCAATAGCATGCAGGAGCCGGACGGTAGCTCTACCTCGAGTGTGCCGGAGTTGACTTTGCAGCTGTTGAGAAGATATCTTTCAGCTTCGACATCTGTGGCCTCGGTGTGTGTGAGCCTGCGATAATAGTGAAGAAAATTAGCGGATATAAGTTGGCTCACCTTCACATTGAGCCTTGCGCAATTGTAGTCGTAGCCGTCCATATCCTTCTTGTAAAGCACCGGCGACACTAATGCGCATTCGGGCAATGTGTGCAGCTTGTGGATAAGGGGGGGAATAATGTCTTCTACAAAAAGAATATCATTGTTAAGTATCATAACCTTGTCCACATCATCGTCGTGCTTCACAAGCTGTAGTCCCGTATTGTTGCCACAAGCATAGCCAAGATTCTTCTCGTTTACAACTAAGGTACAGTATCCAAGCGATACGGGGCTATCGTAATCTGATTTACCATCTACTGTGTTATATCCTTCAGGAAACAATTGCGATAACACTCCATTGAGCATTTCGAGCTGCTCCGGAGTAGACGCATTGTCAATTACCACAAATTTCACAGGAGCCGTATTGTATCGCAGTATCGACTCAATGCAATTGCGGGTATCGCGGGAATTGTTGTAGTTTAGTATTATCAATGCAGTCTTCTTCATTATTATCATCTTTATTATCAGTGGGAGACAGAATGTGGTCAGGTGCACTATAATATATCATGCCAAGTACGACTGCAATATCAAGTATCTGCCAGTAATACAACAAAGGTCCTGAGGCTACGGATGTGATTACAAGAAATACTATCCAGTAATTCAGAAATTGATATTGAGCTGGCTTAGGTTTAAAAAATGCGAATAATAGCACTAATATCAGTGCAACTGTGGATATAATACCAAAGAAGAAGTAATATCCTGCCCAGCCTACATCATGGGTGAACATACCTGTCACCTCCGCCTCGCTGTCGAATATTGTACCCCAGGTGCCGTTGCCAGCCGAGGGCACGCCGTTGCCGAAAATAGCGGTCAAAACGTTCTCTTGATTCTCATAAGTGTAAAAACGCCAAGCTTGAATACGGATATTTTCTTCTCCGTCATTTTCATCGCGTTGGTCTTCCGATAATTCTATCATAGTGCGATACACCGGTATGATTGGCAGAACATACACTACCATCACCAGAGCACCAACAATTAAAAGTAACTTCTTGTAAATTGATAATTTGCGGAATAAGAACCAGAAACCAAGTACGGCGGTGAGAGCTATCACCTGTCTGATTACAGAAAGGAAGATCATCAAAGAGGCAAAGCCCATCAGCACAAACCATATTTTCTTATTCGTGTCGTTCCACTTGTTGATTGCGTAGAACACGAGTAGCGGCATCATCTCTATAAACACCACTGGTATCCTTATTATGCCGCGTGAAAAGTCCTCGTTGATTATGGGTTCTCCAAACATATTGTTGGGAACGGTGGCCACATTTATAAAATACACCACTGCCGACAGCACACTTAACGCTATGTAAAGGCGCATAATCCGCTCAGGCTCAAAATTAAATTTCAACATCACGAAGAAATAGCCGTACATCAGCACAAATGGCATCAGGGACACTGCCGACGTGATTAGGGGCTGGCTATGTTGGGTATATGCCATAAATCCTGAAAAGCACATGGCGGTAAGCATCAAAATATAGATACCTGCATGGCAATTGGTCTCACCCAGCGACCTTTCGCTTGTTGTAAAAGCCATAAAAACACTGGCTGCCGTGAAAATGTAAAGAAGCAGTTTAATTAACTGGTCACTTAAAATACCATGAAAATTGAAAAATCCCACTGAGGCAAGCACAGTGAGCGTGAATATGATGAAGCTCGGTGTGAAATCTGATCGTTTTAGCATCTGGCGCAGAAGTGAATGTGATAAAAAAAACTATTTTCCTACATTTCTATATACCTCTGCAGTTTGTCGCGCTATGGTGTCCCAGTTAAATGGTGACAAATCATAGGAGCGTTGAGGGGTAGGGGAGGCGAGTTTGGCAGAAAGCTTAACAGTGAGGTCATCGACGTCGGCTGCGTGGAAAAAGTCACGCTTCGAGAGGCAATCCAATTTATTAGCAGGAATGTCGCTTACCAACACGTCAAGATTATAACTCATTGCTTCAAGCAAAGCTATTGGCAATCCTTCATGATAGGAGGGCAACACGAAAAGCGATGCGTTGGTCATAATTTGATTAAGCTCTTCGCCTTTGATAAATCCTGTGAGTACAGCTCCGGCTTTTCTGGCTGCCTCCTTTAGACTCTCACTATATTGGTCGGGATGGTCGCAATCGCCGGCTATTACTAACTTGTAAGGATTCTTGTGCTTGTCAAGGCGGCTGTATGCTTCGACAAGGTCATGAAACCCCTTCTCCTTTACAAATCTACCTATAGCCACTATATATCGGTCAGTATCTGATATGCCTATACTGCGCAGATAATTGCGGCTTAATGATTTTTGCGGGGTATTTACACCGTTGTATATCAGCACAGTGTCATTACGTCCGTACTTGGTGCTTAAAATATCTGCAATAACCTTTGAAATCACTATCACACGGTTGCTGAAGCGTGTACCCATACGCTCCGACAGCCTTAGTATGGCTTTGGCGGTGGAGCTCCATTTCTGGCGGTCGTAGTCAGGCCCGTGATTGGTCATCACTACCTTTAATCCTAACAGACGGGCAAAAGGAGCAAGCAGGCTCGGTCCTATTGTGTGGATATGCAATACGTCGGGATTGAGGGTACGGGCTTTAAGCACGGCGAGGAAAGTATGCACAATCGCCTCGAACGATTTGCTTCGCGGGTTGTAAATGTCGATGAGTTTTACGCCCTTATATTGCTTGAGGGGTTTGTCTTCGTGTACATAGGTTTTGCGCCTTATCACAGTGACGTCATGCCCCATGTCGGCAATGCGGGGATATAATTCCTCGCAATGCGTCTCCACTCCTCCCATTATCTTGGGGATGCCGCGCGTACCTATTACCACGATCCTCATATCTTCAGCTTAGTGTTAGGTTGGGGGGATGTCAGGATTTGCAGTTGTCAGGGTTGAGGTTGCCCTGGCGAGGGTCTTGACCCACATCGTACCACTTCTTATCAAGGCATGGCTGAAGTCCGCGCAGCGAGCGTATCTTGTTTTTCACAACCCATTTGGCGGGATGTTTTATGTATTTCTTCATCACTGGCGATGCTGTGCCCACCATCCAGCAGTTTTTGGGACATTTGCGCACGAGCGCGCGCACTTTGTCGGCTTGCTCGCTCGTCCATATGGCGTTGAAATCCGCATGGCGGATGTTTCCCATTGATTCCTTCCAATATTTCTCCTCGAGACCGTTGCATGGATACACTTCGCCCCACGGGTCAATAAAGAAATTGGCTGAACCGGCTTCGCAGGGGAGCATACGGCGGTTGCCTTCAATATAATTGATAAGTCCCATATTGAAGAATGCCCTGAACCACGATTTCGGATGCTTTTCTTGGAGCTGCCATTCGATGAGCTGTTCAAAGTCGGAGCACACCTCGTCTTTGTTGGTCACTTCGTTGTCATCCTTGTGGAAATAATATGAGTTGTGGAACGAAGCTGTTGCAAACTCCATGCCGAGCGACTGCGACAGTTTATACAGAGCCAGCATGTCCTTGGAGTTGTTGTTGGATACGGTGCACCCGAAGCCAATGTCTTTCAGCCCCATCTTGCGCAGAGTGAGCAGCGTGCGCAATCCTTTGTCAAATCCGCCTTGGCGTCCGCGCAGTTCGTCGTTTTTCTGGCTAAGACCTTCTATAGAGATGCGTATACCTATTTTCGGAAATTTTTTTGCGAGGGCTATCACCCTGTCTTCGAACCATCCGGAAGTGCTTATCACTATTCGGTCGGTATGGCGGTAACATTCCTCCACGATTTCTTCGAGGTCTTCGCGGATAAAAGGCTCTCCGCCCGTGAGATTGATAAATTTCAGCTTGGGCAGGCTCTTAAGGTCGGAGGCTTTGATTTCCTCGCCCTTGCGGGTGGGAAATTTCCATATGTTGCACATCTTACACTGCATAGGGCATCTGTAGGTAAGAATTATTGAAGCATCGGTAGGTGAGCCCATCATATATATTTGTAGAATTGTTTCTGTAATCTGTAAGCTAATATATAACGTGCTTTGCCGCCGGATATTGTTTTATGTGCAAAATTTTGTGATTGTGGCATTGCTCGTCGGTTCCTTTGTCACTCGGTGATATAGTCGATAAGTCCGTCAAGGTCACGCTCTTGGCGAGCTTTTATGCGTGCATACTGGTCGAGAGCCTTTCGGCTAAATTCGGCGTGAACTTCCGGATCGTGCATCATCAGCATGCGGTTCATTATCTCTTCTACTGAGTAGGGATCGAAATACAGTGCTCCGCCTCCGCATATTTCTGCCATAGACGAAAGGGGTGATGCGATTACAGGCACTCCGTAGCGCATTGCCTCGATTGGCGGATATCCGAATCCTTCGTTGAGCGAGGGGTACACAAACACAAATGCGTTGGCATAAAGGCTGTCGAGCTCGGCATCGTCCACGTAGCCCAAAAATTCGAAAGCGTCAGGATTTTGTATCTTGTATTTGAATGATGTGGATGTCACTCCTGTCATCTTCATCTTCACGCCGGATATGCGTCCATGCGATATTAGCTTGTCAAAAGCCATTACAGCCCTCAGATTGTTTTTTTCCCAGCGGTTTCCGCTCACCAGCATGAAATATTTCTCAGTGCTGGGTATCTTTTTCGCCGGTACTTTGGGTGAAGTATTGGGGCTGTAAAACACCTTCATCATATCTTCCTTTATCTCCGGGAAAAACGACATGAAGCCGTAGCGCGAATGCTCAGATACGGTGATGAGATGGAAGTGCCCGTTGAAAAATCTTTTAAGATATCGGCGATGCCGCAGGGCATGTACATGCTTTTTCAGAAATTTCTGAGCGGTGAATTTGATTTTCTTCATTAGTGAGCTTGGATACAAATAGAAGATCGAATCAAATGGTGTCTCAAATTCTCTCAGACCGTGCACTGTGCCATATACCTCGCAGCAGGTGAGGGTGGCCAACGGTCCTGGCAAACACGAGTAAAGACGCGTGAAGCCGTTGTCCTTTATAATATCCTCTACCGTGGTGCCTTTCACATCGTAGAGCGCTATGTTGTGGGTTTTGCAAGCTTCGGCTACTTTGGGGTTGAGCCATTGGTCGGAATTATAAAAACATGCAAATTCCTCACCGCGCTCTATCATGCGGAAAAAAATGATTTCTCCGTAGATACCTCCTCCATGACGCTTTGAACCCAGTTGCGGCTGGGTGTTAAGCAAATCATACAGAAGTTTTACGTGCTTTTTTTTGGCTGCCATATCAAAAATGTAGGATATTTGTTGTTTGAATTATTCTGGAAGATCGGTTGAAGGCATGGTAATTTCCTTAATTAATTAACGTGAAATGGTATTTTTTATTTTGAAGCTCCGGGTTATATTATGATTTTTATTTAAAATACACACAACATTATAAAACATGTGTTAATTTAACAGGTCATTTTTGGTAAATTTATACGAAATATGTTAAATAAATGTTAAATGGGGGGGGGTAATTCATAAAAATTAAAATAATGTATGTAAATTTGCATCCGTATTCTACAAAAAGTCATTAAATCCTATGGATTTTAATCAAAATGTTACATTTGTATAGGCAATAATAGCAAAAGCGTAAGCGAAAGAGTTGATTCTTTTTAATACGGACAATTTTGGAATATTTATACGGAGCCGGCGAGTCGGCGATGTGTCAATTTTGGATTTTATCAATCAATCGTTATTATAACTATTTTAAACAGGTATGAAAAAATTATTAACGTTCTTGGCAGCCATTCTGTGCCTCACGTTATCCGCTGTAGCGCAAACGCGCAATGTGCAGGGTCACGTGACAAGCGCGGAGGACGGTGAGCCCATCATTGGCGCTAATGTAGTAGGCGTCGGCACTCAGATCGGTGTCACAACTGATGTTGACGGCAATTTTGTGATTCAATTGCCCGAAAGCGTGAAGCAGCTTCAAATTTTCTCTGTGGGTATGGAGACCAAAGTGGTTGACATCACGCTTGGTAAAATGAATATAGAGATGGAGCCGGAAGGCAAGATTCTCGACGATGTGATGGTCGTGGCATTCGGTACCGCAAAGAAATCGGCTTTTACAGGTGCGGCCACAGTGGTTAAGTCAGAAGACCTTGATAAACATATCACAACCAACGTGGCCAACGCTCTTGTAGGCTCTGTTCCGGGCTTCCAGATGCGTGGTAGCTCAGGTGCACCCGGTGCAACTCAGGGTTCTATGAACATCCGCGGTATCTCATCAATGAGCGCAAGCATAGATCCTCTTATTATAGTGGACGGCTCGCCTTATCCACTTTCGTTATCTACTATACCTCAAGCCGATATAGAGTCTGTTACCGTGCTTAAGGATGCGGCTTCAGCAGCTCTTTACGGTGCGCGCGGTGCAGCCGGTGTTATCATTATTACCACAAAGAGTGGAAAAACAAAGCGTGCAACAGTTTCGGTAAATGCCAAGTGGGGTTCAAACTCACGTGCTGTTCAGCGTTATGATGTGATTACTGATCCGGGCGAATTTTATGAATCATACTATGCTCAGGTCTACAATAACTATTTCTATACACAAGGATTAAGTGCTGCTGATGCTCATCAAAAGGCAAATGCAACTATGCTCACCGACTTGGCTTATAACGTATATACATTACCTGATGGTGAGACTCTTATTGGTCAGAATGGCAAACTTAATCCAAACGCTACACTCGGTCGTAAACACTATATTACGATTGATGGTCAGCAAAGCGACCAAGTTTTCTGGCTGCAGCCTGACAATTGGACAGACCTTGCTTATCGTACATCATTACGTCAGGAATATGATCTTTCAATTAATGGTGGTGTTGATAAGGCTCGTTACTATTTCTCTGCAAATTATCTTAAAGATGATGGTATAATCGAATACTCAGGTTACGACCGTCTTACTGCGCGACTTAAAGCTGATTTCACACCTAAGAGCTGGCTGAATTTTGGTGTTAATGCGGGATATATTCATTCTAAGACTACCTCTAATCCTAATCTTGATACATCAACAAGTTCTGCTAATATGATGTATTTTACTGATTATATTGCTCCTATATATCCTGTATATGTTAGAATCCTTGATGCAAACGGTAGGCCTACATTTATGCATGATGATAATGGATTTATAGCTTATGACTATGGTACGGCTACTCGCAATACTATGCCCACCCAGTCCTACGGTATACAGCGTCCATTCTTATCTACCGGTAACCCGCTTGGATCTAATCGTTACAATAAGAGTAATTCTGTATTTAATCAGCTCAACGCCACTTTTACAGCAGACATAAACTTTACCGATTTCTTAAAGGCAAACGTGTCGAGCAATGCTATATGGGGTGAGACAGAGAGCATGGCATATACCAATCCATATTATGGCTCAGCTGTAACCGTTAATGGTCAGCTTACAAAAGGTGTTACCACCCAAATGCGTACCAATAATACTCAGACATTAACCTATTTTGATACTTTTGGCGAACATAATGTGAATGTTATGTTTGGTCACGAGTACTATAAGTCTGAGACAAGATATCTTGCAGCCATGGCGCAGGGTGGTTTCTCTCCCGAGATTCTTGAAATCAATGCGTTCGCCAAGAAAATGGATTCAAGTTCGTACAAGTCTATATATAATGTAGAGGGATGGTTCGGACGCGCCCAATATGACTATAATGAAAAGTACTTCGCATCTGCTTCTTTCCGTAGAGATGCTTCTTCTCGCTTTGCTAAGAATCACCGTTGGGGCTCATTCTGGTCGGTAGGCGCAGCATGGATTGTGAACAAAGATATCCTTAAGGATGTAAAGTGGATTGATATGCTTAAACTTAAGGTTTCAATAGGTCAGCAAGGTAACGATAATATAGGTAGCTGGGGATATACTGATTTGTATTCGTTAACTCAGGCAACTGATGTTACAATGTCTCCTTCCTTCAATCAGATTGGTAACGAGAAAATTACATGGGAAACAACTACTAACCTTAACGTAGGTGTTGAGTTCGGTATCTTCAACAACCGTCTAAGCGGTAGCATCGACTTCTATAACAAGAAGACTTCTAACCTGCTTTTCTGGCTGAACGTGGCTGAATCTATTGGCTCTCGTGGCTACTATGACAATATTGGTGATATCCGCAATACCGGTGTAGAAGTGGCTCTTAATGCTAATATTGTATCTACTAAACTTATCGATTGGAGTGTCTATGGCAACTTAGCTCATAATAAAGATAAGATTCTTAAGCTTCCTGCTTCAAAAAAGACTTATGGCGGTTTCTCTGACACTAAATCCAATACATCAAGTATCAGTTTTTGGTATGAAGAAGGTAAATCACTCTACAATGCTTATTTACCCCTCTATGCTGGAGTAAACGAGCAAGGACAAGCTATTTATTATACGGATGAGAAAGTGGATATGAGTATGTCACAGACCTCCCCGGCTAAACAGAAAACAGGCACTACTACTGATTTCACTATGGCTCCTCGATATGAAGTTGGCACAACCCTTCCTTGGCTATTCGGAGGATTTGGAACAACCTTACGTGTCCAGAATTTTGATATGTCAGTTATGTTTGACTACCAGCTTGGTGGAAAAATCTATGACGCACAGTATGCATCATTTATGTCGCCCGCTTCGCAGAGTAGCGCTGCCGGTTCGACTTATCACAAAGACTGGGTGAAATCATGGAATCCTACCACTAATGCCAATAGTAATATACCGATGTGGATTGCTAATAATACATCTCAGTATGCTACAGCAAGAAGTGACCGTTTCCTTACCTCTGCCCGCTATCTCAATTTCCAGTCGTTCTCTGTAGGCTACACCTTGCCTAAATTCTGGAAGGAAATCAACCAACTTCGTATATATGTTATGGGCGAAAACTTATGTTTTTGGTCAGCGCGTAAAGGTTTGGATCCCCGTTACTCTTTCCAAGGCACAACATCTGTTTCGACATATCAGCTAACAAGAAATATTTCAGCTGGTTTACAAGTCACATTCTAATAGATTAATCCAAAGACAACGATGAAAAAAATATTATATTTAGGAGTTTCCCTAACGATAGGCCTTTTGAGTACGGGGTGTATCGAGGAAGTGAATCCGCAGACAAATATTGTCACAATAGATCAAGCTGCAAATGCTCCAAACAGCTTCCAGAATTTCGTTAATAGTACCATAGGTATTACTGGTAAGCAATTTTATTATAATCCAAGTATGACAAAGCCGTGGGACTTCGGTCTATGTTCATTCTTCCTTCAGAGAGATGTGATGGGACAGGACATAGCTTTGAACTACTCCGGTGACTGGTACACTAACTGGGCGGAGTCCAGTGTGGCATTGGGTCCGGGATATGCTTTGTGTCAGGTGCCATGGTCCACATATTATTCTTGGATAAAGAATACAAATACAGTGTTGGCTATGGCTGGAGAAGACCCTGAAGAAAGCAGACGCGAAGGAGCAGGTATAGCCCATACCATGCGTGCTTACTTCTATCAACAATTGGCTCAGATGTATAATCAACAGACATATACTATTGACAAAGAATCTCTAACCGTACCTCTTGTAACTGAAAACACACCGGTTTCAGAAGGTAATAATAATCCGCGTGTAACCAGCGAGGTGCTTTGGAATTTTATAATTTCTGATCTTGATAAGGCTGAGGAATATCTACAGGGCTACAAGCCATCAGACAAGACTTTGCCGAGTATCAATGTGGTATACGGTCTTAAAGCGCGAGCATATCTTGTGATGGGAGAGTGGGCTAATGCCGAGAAGTATGCTAAACTTGCAATGGAAGGCTATTCTGTACTCTCACAGGACGCATTTCTTGATCGAAACACTGGATTCAATTCGCCAAATAATAGCTCGTGGATGTGGTGTACTACTTTCAAATCTGACGATGAAAGTATCCTCGATAATGATGCTGACGACTCATGGGGCTCTATGATGTGTCTTGAAATTTTCCATGCTGATGGAAAGGGTTGCGGATATGCGTCCAACTATGGACAGCAAAAATGCATCGATTATCACCTTTATCAGACCATTCCTAATTCTGATTGGCGTAAACTTTGCTGGATAGATTTCTCTATCGCCGACCTTTATGATGATAAGGAGGCTGCATTGGAGCTCCTGTCAAAATATTCAGATTATCCGGATGAACTGTTTACTACTTCTCAATCATCTGAGGCTGAGGCTATCTATGGTTTGGGTGGTGCATCAATCAAATTCCGTCCTAATGGAGGATTAGAAGGACGTCAGAATCAATATATAGGATTCTGTGTTTCTGTACCTCTGATGCGTGTTGAGGAGATGAAGCTTATCGAGGCTGAGGCTGCAGGTATGCAGAACGAAGGCAACGGTATAGCTCTGCTTACAGCATTTGCTCAGACCCGTGATCCCGAATATACCTACGGCACACACAACGAAGCTTACGGCAATGATAATACTTCAAAATTCCAGAACGAGTGCTGGTGGCAGCGCCGTGTAGAGCTTTGGGGTGAAGGTTTCAGCATGTATGATATAAAGCGTCTCAACAAGGGTATCATACGCAGCTATGCGGGTACAAACCACTTGGAGGGCTCAAGATGGAATACAGATGTCGTGCCTCAGTGGATGATATATTGTATTGGTGGTACGGATGCTAACTATAATACCGCTATTATACAAAATCCCACTCCTATTGCTCCTACCTCCGATTCACCTGAATATGTATGGTAATGCTTAACTTTCAAAAAATATTGACTATTATGAAAAAATATATAAATGGAGCGCTTATCGCAGTATTGGCCCTCTCATCATCCATGGTGTCGTGCACCGTGGATGAGGGTACAGAGCCGAATAGCAGCAACTCACCAGTAGTGACTATCTACTCCTATACTCCTACATCAGCTGACGGAGAAGGTGTAAATCCTGACAACGACATCAAGATACGCTTTGTGACCAACAATGCTTCTCAGAATCTGTATTATCTTGTGGATGATGCAGCGTCAGCTGAGAGTGAGATCGCAAGCAATAAGGATGCGTATATCCAGAAGGTGATGAACACCGGCACAAAGGTGGATAATATATCTTCTGCCTCAACTGATCATCTCTTCACAGGATTAGTGGGTGCGAAGGTAATATCAGCGGTTGCTCAGAACGGAGCTAAAACATTCTTGGCACAGACATCTTTTTATGGTGTATCCTGGACTACTATCACAACCGGTACTTATCATTACGGTGTGTTGAGCAGCATGGGTCTTTCCGAAACTTTATCAACACTCCAAAAGTGTGATGATGAAGATAATCTATATCGTCTCACAGATGTGCTTGGCAGAGGCAAGGCACTACAGTTCACCACTACCAATGCCACAGGTGAGGATGAGGATGGAGAATATGTATCGATACGTATAGCACCTCAGTCATCTAACTACACCTACGGATCATACGGCAATATCTGGACTCGTGATGTGGCAAATTGGCAGAATGATGCTTCTTATGCTGCTCCGGGCAGTGGTTTTGATAGCGGTATGTATGAGGATGGCACATGCTTCCTCAGCCTACAGTATTATGTAACAGCAGGTAACTTAGGATACAATTATGACTATTTCATCGCCGGTGAAGGTGAGGAGTAAATCATTTCATGCCTAATATAACATAAGTTCCCTTTAATGAAGGCCCCAAAGTAGTGATACTTTGGGGCCTTATCGCTTTTATTTTGCTCGGCTCAGAGAGCCTCGCCACAGTGGCGCTTTTGCTTTCGGTGGTGTTATTTCTTTTTGAAGGTCAGCATCATGCCATTGTTGATGCAGGTCATCTTCTTGCCGAGAATCATAACATTATTAAATACGTCAGGTTTTGCCAGCTGCTCTTTCATCATAGGAGCTGTCTGCTGCATGCCTGCCACCATCTGCGATTTCATCTGCGCCTGCTGAGCTGCGTCCTCCACACCGGTTATACGGATATCATCCTCGGTGCATTTAAATTCGATAGTTGCAGGGTCAACTGTTACAGTGATAGAGTCGCCGGCAACGGTGTAGGTGCCTGTACCTGTCACTTCGTTGTACACATAAATTTTAATTCCCTGCATGTCGAAGTTTGTGTTTGACACTGTCTTCATATCCACTTTGTCGCCTTTAAATGCGAGTTCTACGGAGGCTTGAACACTGGCTCCCGACGCCTCGTCTGTTTGAGTTACTTGGGAGGATGCCCATTTGCCGTGAAGTTCGGCATCGGTAAGAGCCCAGGCTGTTGCAGCGCATAGCAGCATAGCCGAAATCATAATTAGAATTTTTTTCATCGCTATTGTTTGTAGGTTATTTTATAAAATATCAAGCAAATCAAAATAATACATGCGTGTTTTAAGGTCCTCGTCATGCTTTATGTTGTAGAAATCTTTTTCGTCTTCGATTCTGCGAAAAAGCGGCTTAAAGCCATTTCTATCATAATAAGATAAGGTACGTGTACTGTTGACGGCATCAACCAAAATGTATCTACATCCTGTTTTATTATCGTAGGCCACAAACCAATCCTTAATAAAATCCATTATTTGAGTACCTACTCTATAATCAGAGCACTGAAAATCTTTTGCGACAGCAATTCTTCCGATTAAAACTGCCGGGTAAGTCCTTCCTTGCTTATGATATGGTATATTCTTATGTAGGTGTCTTTTGGGATTATTTTGCATATGAGTGGTTTGAATACTTGCATTTGCTAAAGTTGCAAATCCGACAATTATGCTGTGATTTTCTTTAAGAAGCCAACAGTAAGTTTTACCCATTAGACCCTTTTCATATAGAAGTGCATCTTTTTGCAAAAACTCGTCAAGATCCGATGAACCGCAAAGAAATGGCTCACAATGAGCCAAAAGATCAGCATCAAATCTTGTGAGTTCGCAATCCTCAGTTAAATTAAATGCCATCAGTATTATTATTGCGTTTCCAGGATGGAACAAATTCTTCCATTCTACGTATAACACGTCTAATTACAGCTTCGCGTTCTGAGGATAATGGTTTGTGTGGGCGATTTTCCTTTTCTTCGGCTTCGCGCACAAATGCTTCTGCTATTTCGCCAGTTAGAATTGGTACTTGTTTAATAGGTATTGCCATAGTAAATTTAATTAATTTACAAAATTACAATAATATAACGAATCATAGACAGATTAGGCTAAAAATATCAATATCTAATTATAAATTTAACATATATTAAACTATCTGAGTCGATAATTTTGGTCATATTAAAAAGGTGATGATTGCCGCCGGCGCGGTAGAGAAGATATGGAATTGACAGATGTTCGGATTTCAGCAGCAATTAGTGCGGCTTTGTCGCCCCATTTGGTAGAGGCTGTAGGATTAGGCACAGACATCCATTCTGCCACCACGCGGTAAACGATGTATTGGTGAACAAGGTGAGTCAAATGGGAAATCATAGAGGCGGCAATCTTGCACTGCTGATTAAGACATATATCAAAAAATTCAGGCGATAAAAGCCGATTGTCAACAGACTGTGTAATACATTCTTTCTTGCCTATAGAGCTTAGCAATTCTGCCGCATGAGCATACACCGAACCTATGAGCCGCAGCACACGATCGATATTTGCTGCTCCACACACATTATATATTATATGTGGCACACTTGAATCAGCTTCTCTCGACTCCAGACTCAATGCCTCAAGATAGCAAATGCTTTCTATATCGTAGAGCAATTCGTCACGGTAAATCCGGAGCCGGGTATCGGCTGTAGCGGAGGGAATAATCGAGGGTCTAACGGGCGCTCGTCGGCATAGGATTTTACGACGGATGTCAGCGAGTGTGGCAGCGGATTTGGCAAGATACTCGCCCGCTTTGTCATTTCCGACTAAAGCCAACCAGCTGCCCGTGATATACTGCACGAAATAGGATAGGAAGCCCGATTCTATTGCTGAAATTAGTGATGGATCAGCTGAATCAGGGCGCCAAAGCTCAATGCAGTAGTCATCGCCTTCAATGCCTTCGTACGTGATAATCCTGCGCAGTGCGCCACATATGTTTTCTTTGCCCTCCTGCCAAAAGCGTTGCAGCATTTCTGCGTCTGCATCTGTGGCAGATATGCGCAGGTACGCGTTGGTGTCTGTGTCGATAAGCTTCGCGCCGATATATTCGGTGGTTTTAGCCACTTCATCGATTACGGTCAGCTGGTTTATTGTCAGAGTTAGTTTCATTGTCGGAAGAATAGTTGCAAGGTTTATTTACGAGGTGAAGAAGTGCGTGTAATGTGTAAAATCTGGTGCCGGTTGGTTTTGGCAGTGTGGCTGATATGGATCCAGCGGTAGCCGTATTCATCGATCAGTTGGTCGAATGGCAGATTGAGGTCAACAGCGATATCGAAAAGACGCTTATTGCCTTCTTTACTGCCTGTGGTGATATCAGCAGCTTCTCCTTTTGTGTGTTGACTGTTAGGCTTACCGCCCACCGCTCTGTTCAGCATAGAGCTTCGATAGCCGCTGTTGACATATATTGGTTGGCCGTATCGCTCCCTTAAAGGATCCAGAACTGCATCAACGAGTGCTCTGAGCGATTCAATTGCTTCGCTGCCAGGTGAGTTTTTTATGTTGAGTTTTATTGCCGCTTCGCTTCGCGATAGTTCGGCTATGCTGAAATATTTCATTGTCGGTCTTTTGATTTATAATGGTAATCGATTCCGAGCAGAGTGCCCGCAAAAGTGAGTATCTCACCGAATGCCACTAATACTGAGGGGTGGATCTCTCCCTTTGGTGGTGCAAAAAATCCGAAAAGGAGGGTGGCGCAGCCTACTATAAGCACTAAAACTGCGGCCAACAGCTGCATTGCGTGCTTGTTTTTGGATAAATCTTTGATCATTGGGCTTCAACGGTATATAGAGATTTGAATTTATGTATGATAGTGAGTATTTCGATATTGGTGAGCTTGCAGTCCGGAAAATTCGGCGAGTTGCCGAAAATGCCGTTTTTGCCATATCCTGCCCATCCGCATGGCAGCGTTCTGTTCAGGGTCAGTGTCACTGGCGCGGTATCGCTCGATCCGTCGCTTTTCACGAATCCCAATTCGTGCAGCTCGTACACCTGGTCGGTGTTGCGCTTGTTGTACGAGTAGAGAATAGTGGTAAATCCCTCGATAGGACTTACAGTGACTTGCTTTGACGTGTATTGGTCAATATAGAACGAGAATAGCACGGCGTAAACGCCTCCGGCATCCAATGCCGCTTGTTTGTCACGGTAATAATAGTCGTCCGGTCCTCGATAATATATAGCGTCCACGGCATTGATGCCTGTTGAGGGCAAACTTGAGTTGGCGGAGCTTCCAGTGTCGGACGGTTTGAAAGAAGCCCCTTTGATAATTAAAATTTTTCCCATAGCTCTTTGTTATGACTTTTGTAGGTTGAGTAATTTTTGATATAGAACTGCTGCCATGCGCTTATGCCCTTCTTCGTTGGGATGTATAGCGTAGTCGGCGCTGAAAATATCAAGATTCCATTGGTTTATGCCTGATTCAGAGTACACATCGGCAATGGGGAGCGAACATATCCGGCCTATCTCGCGTATAGCCTCAACATAGACGTCGAAATACACTCCATTGATTGCGTCGTAGGTATGTGTAGGCAGTCCATAGCCGCCGCATGCTTTCACCGGTGTCATCAGCACGATCAATGCTCGCTTGTTTAGCGAGTAGATGCGGTCGATCACTTTGCGGTAGGCGCCGAAGAAGGTGGTATTGCCTGTGTCGTTGATGAAATCGGAGATATCTCCCACCGGGATAGATGTGCGCCAGTCATTGATGCCGTGTTCTATTGTGTAAACATCGGCTGCGACTATAGTATCAAGCGAATTTGACAAATCTACAATAGTGCCTCCCCACACGCCTAAGTTTGTATAGTCGGCAACCTCAATCCACTCTTTTATCCACGACTGATAGCCTTTGCGTTCCTTGTCCCAAAAGGTCACGGAAGTGCCTATTGCGCACCATTTTCCGGGTAATTTAGCTCTTGTGGCAGAGTCTTCGCCTGATGTGGCTTTTATATCCGACGAGTCAAAATTGGCAGTGCGTATGTGGCCGTCTGCGAATGTAGCAATGATGTTTTCATTCTCATCGGCTATTATGAGTGGCGCCATATCAGTATCTTTCAGTGATATAGGATGTTCGATATTCTCAATAGCGACTCTCATTTCCGCCACGTCGCTGCTTACGTTGGCGATAATCTCGTCATAGGCGTTGAGATCTACTATTGTATCGCCGCCGGTTTCTCCTGAGTCGGTCCATTTGCCAAAGTCGGCGATATATATTTTGGCGGGTATTGCGGGCCCTACAAGAGCCCACCAGCCGGGACGCGCACGAGGGTAGGCGGTAATCAAAGCCTCTTCGCTGTCAAATAGTCCCTTACACGGTGTTTTTATGTTAGGGGCATCAAGCCATCCGCCCACCTTAAGATTACCCTTCACCTCGGCATTCCCCCGGGTGGTGGAGTGACCAGCAGTAGTGGAGTTGCAGCTTACCGCCAAATTTCCTTTTATCTGAGTGTTCATAATCAATTAGCTGATTTTAATCCTTTAAAATTGCATCGCTGAAAGCCTGCTGATTACCGCGGATATGCAGTTGGCAGCAATATCGATTCCACCATTCGTGTCAAATTTTGGCATTGCGATGTATGATGCCGCGCTTATTTGAGAGTCTGCTGAGTTGCACGAGAAAAATTCGAGGGCTTTTCCTTCAGGCATATTCACAATTGCAGCCACAGGCTTGTGTGGACTGCCGCATATGCCCGGAAAGCGACTGCGAGTGAGGGCGTATTGTGGCGATTCTCCGTTAAGGGCATCGAATACACTGTGATTCCAGTCGCTCATCTCAAAGGAGACAAGTCGCATAAAGTCGTCAGGAAGGAGCACATGACCGCTGTATAATTCGCCTTTAGGAGTATGCCAGTACACGTCTCTGTCGTGAAAGGTCTTGGCTTCCGTAGCGAGCAGAGCAGTAGGCGCATCGGCATATGTATCGCGTACTGCCTTCTCTATATTGGCGAAAATCCTGGAGTCAAGGCTCACCGCATCAGGGTCCATTGCCCCTATAAGAGGACGGGGCATATTGCTGCGGCCCATTGCGGTTTTCACCATTGATATTATCCGGTCTACGCTGTATATCATCGTTGTATGATGTTAAGGCGTATGCCGTGCTGAGCGGCTATCGCAATGGCGGCTTCGGGTGTGCGTATTCTCGCCGAAGGTATCGAAAACCTGCTGCCGAGCATAAATATAGCATCGTCGATTGTCAGCGACACCTCTTCCTGCTCAGGCTGCGACTTAGCGGTAGGGTGCCTTATTTCGTGGCATCCGCATGAACGCAATATCTTGATTTTGCCTTTGCGGAAATACTCACTATTTTCTATTGCCTCTTGTGTGAAAGAGTCGGAGGTCGTAAACTCGGCTGGCGTACTGCCGTATTTTGATAGCGTTCCACCGGTAAATCTCACAGTCATGCGAGCTTTTCCCAATGGTATGCGCGCCACCCAGTCGATGTAGCCGAATGCGGCATAGGTCACTTTTCTTGACATTTTTTATTATAGTTATTAGAGTTATCAGAGTATTTTTAGATAGATTCACTTTCTGGCTTGTATCTCGCCTGTGTATTGCACCCAGCCGTCGGCGGTGTGCTGCCACATAGTGCCTGCTGTTGCGTCGTTAGATATTGCCGTAACTGCCTGTACCAGATAATATACTGCTGTGTCTGATAGAGCGTCGCCTGTGGGAGCTGAGGTGCTGTCCCATATGCGCAGGGTGAGGGCGTCATCGTTGGGCTGCTCGCCGTCACCGTCGATCCATATGTGGCACACGCCTTTCAGTGCCAGGCCGTCCCACACCACCATGCCTTTGCGTGTGGCTTCCTCGCCCTCCACTCTGTCGGCAAACGAATGCTGCGATGAATAGGTGTAGTGCACAAGGCGGTCTTCGCCTATTAGAGCGCCTGAGTTGCTCCATCCCAGAGCGTCGAGGGTGGGCTCTCGCTTAATGTCAATGTCGCCGAACACGGTGTGTATTCTCGTCACTGCCCATCCAATAGGATTGCGGGTGGCTAAAATCTGTATTTCGGGATGCTTGGAGAAATCTATGCATTGTATTGATTCGAGCAGATTCTTTCCGGCAAGCAGAATTGCCGATTTGGGCACGTCCTCGCCGGTGTAGAACATCTTGGCGAGAGCTATGAGTTTGCCTATCGTCCATTTGCCGCTGTGCTGAAGTTCGCGCTTGAATTGCCAGCGCAGTCCCTCGGTGAAGTACACAAATTGCTCGCCCATCTTTGGCACGGTGAGCGTTATCTTGCCTTTGCGTCCCGCCCATAGTGTGCGGTTGCCCGCGCGCTTGAAATTTAGGATTGCTTGCTCGGCTATCACACTCTGCGAGAAGGGTATGTGCTTTTTCTGAGCCTCGAAATAGTCGCTCACCACTTGATTCATGCCTCGCTTCTGCAGATATATAGTCTCCGGCTGTGGTACGATGAGATCGGGATCTACCTCTTTTTGAGTCTCGTACATGGCGTTGGCGAGAAGTTTGATTTCGGTGCCTCCAGGTATGGCAGGGGTGGTGCAATATAGGTCAGTGCGCGATGTCTTTGGTCCGTTGATGGCTCTCACCACAGGATTATTGCTTGTAGTGTCGCGTCCGGTCACGTACAGCATCAGATCCTTACCCGGTGTTGTTGCCTGCCCGTCCTCAGTGTAGCCGTCCACGCCCTTCACAAGCAAAGTGTGATAAGTACGCGCGATGTTCTGGTGCATGGGCAGAAGCGGCAGATTGAACTGCATCGACTGTCCTGCTGTAACGCCTGAGTCTGCCACTGTCAGGGTGGAGCGCTGCTCGTCGATCATGTAATGCTCCACTTCAGGCGAGTTCACCTTCACCTTTTTTGATTTAAACATTAGCGACATAAGAGCTGTGTCCTCGCTCTGAAAGCCGAATAGCTGATCATCGATGTCGGGTTCAACCATGTTGCCCGGGGCAATGCCTCCTGAGGCTGCTGCAAGGTTGCTTACTGTTGTTGCTGCGCCGGGGAGTTGGTCGGTTACTCCTGAATTTCCTTCGATTGGTGTCATATTCTATTAATTATTTAGTGGTTATCAAGTTTAATCAAGA
>CAZJKZ010000005.1:0-4604 GCA_964546885.1 uncultured Bacteroides sp. | reverse complement strand
AATCAAGATCCATCAAGCTTAATCAAGTTCAATCATGATTAATCAAGCTTAATCATGTCCCATAAATCAATCTATCGGCGCATAAGCGCAATGTCAAAGATTGAGGCGGGAGAATGGCTCACGGGTATGTTAGCCCCACCTAAGGCGGGTACACCGTCGCTTGCAGGTCGGATGAGCATGCTCTCTTCTATGGCAGCATTGCGTCCTCGCAACTCGGCTGCCTCTTCAGCGGCCTTGATGTCTTTCTCTCTGTCCTCAAGCACTTTTGCATACTCTTCGTAGTCGTTGTAGATGATGCCGAAGAGAGTCTCTTCGTCGTTCAGGTCGCTCTCGGGATGCACGGCCTCAAGGATATCGGCCACGAGCTGACGGTTGGTCTTGGTTGTTTCTGTAGATTTCGTCATATTTATTAATAATTTTTACAGTTAATCTCTGAATACGTTGCAAAATTACAATCAAATTCTGTAGATAATGCATTATCTTACGAATTATGTTGTATATTTGCAACGTAAAACTAAAATTTACAGATTTACACAATATATATTATTAATAAAATGCAGAATTATGAAGAAAAAAGGTGCAACTTGCGACTACAATGCCGCCCGCGACGAGGCAATACTCCAAGCCTATCGTCAGCACGCTCTTGCTGGCGACCGTATACGTATGTGTGAAATCGTAGAAAAGGTGGCTGCCACGCCAAGCTCCCGTTTCTATGTGTCGGAGGAGAGGGCACTTGCGGTAGTGTCGGCTATCATGCGAGGTGTGGATGACACGGTGCGAATGAAGGACTCAAAACGACGTATGTTCATCGAGATTCACCGCCGAGTGGAGGCGTTGCGTCGGCAGCGTCCGCGCTCGTCGCTCATCTCGCTTGTCAGTGAGGTGGTCAATTCTCCTGCGCCCGAACTCTACCTATCTCCCCGATATGTCTACGACCGACTTACATCTATAATGAATTCGCGACGCAAATGGAAGAAATGATTAGGGAGAATACGCGCCGTCATGGCGTGATGTATGCCAAGTTCGATCCTATCACCGGCGAAGGATCGGTGGGAGAAAGGGTGGTGATGACGTTGGCGGGTCACAGTGTATCCCGCCAATGGTTGCCAAAACCGATGCTCGACGATCCCGAGGTGAAGGCTCTGCTGTGTGCTCCTGCGCTGTCGCGAGAGATGGCCGATCGGTTCGATAGGGCGCGTTGTCGCTATGATTTCGCGTTCTGGGCTGCAAAATATGTCTATATCAAGCGTAAAGGCGGTGGCGACGATTGCCTTTTCCGATTGACCTATCCCCAACGCCTGTTTGTGGCGCGTCTGGAGGAGCTGCGTCTGTCGGGCCGCCCGATTCGGCTGGTACTCCTGAAAGCGCGTCAATGGGGAGGATCCACCGTGTCGCAGTTGTATATGGCATGGCTTCAGCTGCTTCACAGCACAGGGCTCAATTCGCTTATCATAGCTCATCAAGGCTTGGCATCCGACGAAATAAAGGATATGTTCGATCGCATGATTCGCCAATATCCCATATCAATGCTATATGCCCCGGGCGAGAAGTACAGAGCTTCGGAAAAGAAGATTGTCACGGTGGGTCGAGCCGGTGGCACCTTTCGTGTGCCGCAGCGCAACTGCAAGATAAAGATAGGCACAGCCGAGCGCCCCGATTCATGTCGAGGAGGCGATTACAACTTAGTGCATCTTTCAGAGGTGGGATTGTGGCGCGCCACCGACGGCAAAAAGCCGGAGGATATCGTGAGATCTGCATGCGCCGGAGTGCTGTACCAGCCGTTGACCATGATTGTATATGAGTCAACGGCTAATGGTGTGGGCAATTTCTTCCACAACGAGTATCTTGCTGCCCGTGACAATCCCCGCTCGCAGTTTAAGTCGATGTTTGTGGCTTGGTATGAAATCGAGAAAAATCAGTTGCCCGTGAGCTATGCCGCTCTCGACGCGATGGGCATTCCCTACAACGAAGCGTCGGAAACGCCGCTTGCAGCCTTTGCCCGCTGGCTTTACGAAGGGCGAGAGGCTGATGTGGAGGCGAGCAACCGCGAAGAGTCAGGCGCTTATCTATGGTGGCTTTGGCAAAAAGGAGCCACTCTCGAAGGCATACACTGGTATATAATGGAGAGAGCCAAGCACTCTTCGCATGGCTCGATGGCGGCAGAGTGTCCAACTGACGATACCGAGGCTTTCGTAAACTCCGGCGCATCCGTGTTTGATAAATATCGTGTGGAGGCTTTGCGTCAGTCATGCCGCAAACCTCTGTATGTCGGCGAAGTGGTGGGTCGCACCGATGCACCGGTCTTTGGTGTGCCATCGTCTGAAATTTTGCATGATCTGCGTTTTGTGCCCGATAGTCGGGGCTGCTTGTGGATATGGGCGTTGCCTGACAGTGCGCTTTCCTCAGCCGATGTCGATACCCTACGGTTTGCCGACCGATATCTCACGGTCGTGGACGTGGGTGGAAGAAGTGATAAAGCCGACTGGAGCGTGATATTGGTGATTGACCGTCTGCTGATGGCCGACGGAGGCCGTCCGACGGTCGTGGCGCAATGGCGCGGTCACTGCGATATCGACATATTGGCATGGAAAGCGGCTCAGATAGCTGCGTATTATGAGGATTCGCTGCTCGTGATAGAGAGCAATACGCTGGAGACTCGCGATTCCGACCGTATGCTCGAAGGCAACCAGTCGTCATTTATCCTCAATCAGATACGCAGCGTCTATCCCAATCTCTATGCTCGCCGTCAAAGCGAGGAGGACGTACGCCAAGGGCTGCCGCGAAAATACGGCTTCCATACTAATGTATCCACCAAGCCTATGATAATCTCCTCTCTCGTAAAGATGGTGAGAGAAGCACTGTACACAGAGCGCGATGAGCGATGCCTCAACGAATATTTAGTGTATGAGCGTCGCAGCAACGGCTCCTACGGAGCCATTTCGGGAGAGCACGACGATATGCTGATGACGCGCGCCATAGGTCTGCACATCTGCTTTTTTGAAATGCCTCTCCCGCGCGAAGTTTCATGTTCCCCTTTATCCGTAGTCCCAAAAAAGTTGTCGGTAGCAACGCTTATGTAAAGCGCCGGCAAGCATACAGCAAGCCCAATACTGCATGCTCCAGCAAGCCAATACTGCATGCCCAATACTGCATGCTCCAGCATGCGAATACTGCAAAGCCAATACTGCATGCTTCAGCATGCCAATACTGCAAAGCCAATACTGCATGCTCCAGCAAGCCAATACTTCAAAGCCCAATACTGCATGCGTCAGCATGCCAATACTTCAAAGCCAATACTGCATGCGTCAGCATGCCAATACTGCAAAGCCAATACTTCATACTTAATACTTAGTACTTCCTATCACCATGGCTTCAATAAAAGTAAAGTTTCGTCCGTCGAGTGTCGCTGACCGCGAGGGCACCATCTACTACCAGATTCTCCATGACCGCAAGCCCCGACAGATTCTGTCGGATTTTCATATTTTTCCTCAGGAGTGGGATGAAGCCCGCTCTACGGTAGTGGCTAACAAGAAAAGCGAACGAAAATCGTTGCTTCTTTCCGTTCACGAACATATCTGCTTGGATATAAAGCGTCTTAAGAAGATTGTACAAATTCTTGACCACAAAGGCGTGGCCTACACCGCCGACGATGTGGTGGATGAGTACAACCGTTATGTAGGTAATTGCAGTCTGTTCGGCTTTATGGAGGCGATAATCCTTAAGTTGGTACAGAATGGCAAGGTGCGCACTGCCGAGACCTACAGCTCCACTCTCAACAGTTTCAGGAAGTTCGTTGCCGACAATGCCTCTTACGCCGGTAGCTCCCACTCCGATATCATGCTCGACAATATCAGTTCGGAGGTGATGGAGGCGTATGAGGCATGGATGCGCCGCAGAGGCGTGTCGTCCAACACTGTCTCTTTCTACACTCGTATTCTGCGTGCAGTGTATAATAGGGCTGTCGAGAGCGAAATCATCGAAAACCGTAATCCGTTCCGCCACGTTTACACCGGCGTGGACAAGACCATAAAACGCGCTCTGCCTATTCCCATCATCAAGAAGATCCGTGCGCTCGATCTTTCATATGATCCTCAGCTCGACTATGCAAGAGATATGTTTATCATGAGCTTTATGCTGCGTGGCATGAGCTTTATCGATATGTCGTTTCTCAAAAAGACTGACCTTGTTAACGGACATATAACGTATCGCCGGCGCAAAACAGGGCAGCAGCTCAATATTGAATGGACTAAGGAAATGCAGATGATTCTCGACAAGTACCCGGAAAACAAAACGGATTATCTGTTGCCTATCATCAGAAATATCGGTACTAACGAGCGATTTGTGTATCATAATGTCGGCTATAAAATCAACCGTAATCTTAAGGCCATTGCTGCTTTGGTCGGCGTGACGGATACACTCACGCTGTATGTCGCTCGCCATAGCTGGGCGTCTGCGGCAAAAGCCAAGGGCATTCCTTTAAGTGTGATAAGCGAGGGTATGGGCCACGATAGCGAGGCCACCACGCAAATCTATCTCTCCAGCCTTGACACTTCGGTAGTGGACAAAGCCAATTCCCTTATCATTAAATGTCTGTAAGCATTTTG
>CAZJKZ010000004.1:0-102364 GCA_964546885.1 uncultured Bacteroides sp. | reverse complement strand
CCCAATTCTGGAAATTATAAGGGCGTGTATATCCCTGGTCGGCAAACAGCCCGGCTTCTTTTAATAGCTCTTCCTGTGAAAGTTCTTTCTCAGTATAAACCACTGTCTGTACGTCTACAACATGGTCATCATCATTAGGACCGGAGTATTTAACTGCTCTATAGGCTAGACCTTTTTTAGGGGCATAAATTTTTTCGGGCATGAGTCTTCCTCCTGGGTGATGGGTATATCCCTTTATATAGTCATTTATATACCCATTGCCGGTAATAGACTTACAATGGCAGACCCAAACGCCGGATTTCATAGTGTGTATGCTGTCGAGGTATCCGTATAGTTTGTCCCTTCTTAAATAGTACGGGGCTTTCCTCTTCACCACCACCTCGTCGAGGTGCAGTGTCCTGCGCGACTCATAGTCGGCTGTGTTTATCTCCGCCTCCTCCTCTTCGTCAGTTACTCTGTGGCGTACTACCGGGATGTCGCGGTCTTTGGCCTTTGCGCGCAGCTCTCCCAATGCCTCGAAGGGAGCGTCAAAAATCAGTTTGGGGCTTTTGCCGGAAGCAAAGGGCTTCATGACAAGCTCTGTCCCGAGTCCCATGCCGACATCGTGCGGCACCTCAAAGCGTCCGCCGCTTCCCGTCTCCACAAGATTGAACTGCCCCTGCGCCGCGTCGACGTCGTATACGTTTATCCACTCCCCCTCGGCCGGGTCCTTTCCTTTCCTTCCCGCTCTCATTACCCCCGCCGACACGCCGTCGGCAAGGAACGGCCTTGTCTTGCCGCCCGCTCCGAAGCGGCGCTCGGCGTAAGTGCGCTCTGCGATTCCGGTCTCGGATGGCCTGTATCGGTAAAGGCAGTCATGGACGCTCAGTGCCACCTTGGCGTGCACCGGGCATCCGTTCGCGTCGGTCACCTTCACACGCGCCGCCACCTTTCCCCGTGTCGGGAAGGCGGCGGTGTCAAGCTCCACCGCCACTCTCAGGCCGCCGTCATATTGGGCGACCTCTTCGGGACCGACCGTCTGCCGGGAGCGTGCGGCGGCTAAAGCCGGCACTTCGGGCAGCTCCCTGACGACAAGGATTCGGTGGGGAATGAGCACAGTGTCTCCGATGCCTACCGAACTTCGGGTGTGGGCGTACATTCTGTACTCTCCTGAGATCCAGTCGTCGCCCACATAGATGTGCCCGTCGCACTCTCCGGCGACAACCGGGAACTTCTCCCTGGCCACCACGCTGTCTTTTGGGTTTACCAGCTCTATATATGCTGTGTGCGAAGCGTCGGACATCCTGCGAGAGTCTCTGTCAAGCACAAGGCACTTGAACCAAAGGTCCTCGCATGTCTCGTACACGCCCTTGCTTGTAAGGACATGCACAAAATCACGGGCCGTCATAGTCCAACCCGAAAGCAGAAATATAGTTGTTAACAATGCCTTAATTACGCCCATACTTATTTTGTATAATCTGATTAATTATAAATCGAAATTTTGATTCAATTTTATAAATCAATTGATAAATATTTTGTGAATTAGGATTATTGGTTACCTTTACAGAGTTAACATGTTTGTTATGATTGGAATATATTGGCAAAGATATAAAAAAATTTGGTTGCACACAACAGCATACACGATTATTCAAAAATTTTCAGTACCTTTGCATGTTGAAATATTCACTGATTAATGAAGGTACTGAAATTTGGAGGCACATCTGTAGGGAGCGTACATAGCATCCTTAGCCTCAAAAAAATAGTAGAGGATATAGAAGAGCAGGCCATTGTGGTGGTCAGCGCTTTAGGCGGTATTACCGACAAACTCATAAACACATCACAGCTTGCCGTAAACGGCGATCCGTCTTACAAGGACGAGTTCGAAGCTATGGTGCAGCGCCACCATGACATGATAAATACGATTATCACGGATGGCGAAAAACGCGTGAAGCTCCTTTTTAAGATAGATAAATTATTTGACGAGCTTGACTCTATATATTACGGTCTTTTCCTAATTCGCGATTTGGGAGCCAAATCACAGGCCGCTATCGTGAGCTACGGCGAGCGTCTGAGCAGTCTGATAGTAGCTACCCTCATAAAGGACGCAGGTTGGGCTGATTCACGCCAATTCATCAAGACGGAAGCCAAACACGGTAAAAACCTTCTGAATATATCGCTCACCAATAAATTGGTGAAGGAGGCTTTTGCCGATGTGCCGAGAATAACGATAGTGCCTGGCTTCATAAGCACAGACACGCGCTCGGGCGAGGTGACCAATCTCGGCCGCGGCGGTAGCGACTACACTGCCGCTATAATCGCCGCCGCCCTTAATGCAGATGTGCTGGAGATATGGACAGATGTAAACGGCTTTATGACAGCCGACCCGCGTGTGATACCTACCGCCTACACCATACCCGAGCTAAGCTATGATGAAGCTATGGAGCTGTGCAACTTCGGCGCCAAAGTGATATATCCGCCCACGCTATATCCGGTGTGCGACAAGAAGATCCCTATTCTTGTAAAAAACACTTTCGATCCTGCCAATCCCGGCACTATCATAAAAGAAAAGATAGAAAACGACGGCAAGCCCATCAAAGGCATCTCGAGCATAAAGGGCGTGTCGCTCATCACCGTTGCCGGTCCGGCTATGGTGGGAGTGATAGGAGTAAACCGCAGGATATTCACGGCGCTTGCCAATCGAGGAATATCGGTTTTCACGGTGTCACAGGCTTCGTCAGAGAGCAGTACGCTTATCGGTGTAAGTGATAAGGACTGTCCGGAGGCAATCGACGCACTCAATGAGGAGTTTGAAAAGGAGATAGCCGAAGCTGCCATGCTGCCTATGACGGCTAAGTCCGGATTGGCCTCCGTGGCTATCATCGGCGAAAACATCCGCAGTTCGGCCGTGTTGCCTTCCAAACTGTTCAGAGCTTTGGGACGCAGCGGTATTAGTGTATTCTCCATGGCACAAGGCGGATCACGCACCAATATATCGGTAATAGTTGAGGATAAATTTCTACGCAAGTCGCTCAATGTGATTCACGACTCTCTATTGCTGAGTGAATACAACGAGCTGAATATATTTATATGTGGCGTAGGTGCTGTAGGCGGTAACCTGATACAGCAGATACGCGCGCAGCACGATGAGCTGATGAAGACACATCGTCTGAAAATAAATGTAGTAGGACTTGCAAATACATCTCACGCCGTATTCAGTCGAGAGGGCATAGATCTGTCGAGATATAAAGAGATACTCGAAGAGGCAGGTCCGAGCAGCAACGACATCATCCGTGACGGTGTACTCGGTATGAATATTTTCAACAGCGTGTTCGTCGACTGTACTGCCAGTGAGGAAATTGCGTCGTTATACCAGACATTTCTTGACCATAACATATCAATTGTAGCAGCCAACAAGGTGGCTTCAGCCGGAGACTTCGCAGTGTATGCCAAGCTAAAAGATACGGCGTTGCGTCGCGGCGTAAAATTCCTTTTCGAAACCAACGTGGGCGCCGGTCTGCCGATTATCAGCACTATAAATTCGCTCAGAAATTCAGGCGACCGGATAGTGCGCATCGAGGCTGTGCTCAGCGGTACGCTTAACTATATCTTCAACTCTATGAATGCTCGGATGCCATTCTCTACCGCTGTAAAGCACGCACAGGAAAAAAGCTTCACAGAGCC
Source organism: uncultured Bacteroides sp. (assembly GCA_964546885.1). Taxonomy (GTDB): domain Bacteria; phylum Bacteroidota; class Bacteroidia; order Bacteroidales; family Muribaculaceae; genus CAG-873. Next base: position 98,704 of record CAZJKZ010000004.1, on the reverse strand, counting down.
TGATCCGCGTATCGACCTCAGCGGTATTGATGTGATGCGTAAGCTGGTGATACTCACACGTGAGTCGGGCTACAAAGTTGAACAAGCTGATGTGGAGCTGAATTATTTCCTGCCAAAAGAAATATTCGAAGGCTCCCTTGATGAGTTTATAGAAAAGATACGCTTGCTCGACGATGAATTCGAGCACCGCCGCCAGCAGCTTGAAAAAGAAAACAAGCGTCTGCGTCTTGTGGCACGCATGCATAATGGCAAAGCGAGTGTAGGTCTGGAGGCTGTGGATAATAGTCATCCTTTCTATCATCTTGAAGGATCCAACAATGTGATTATGATCACTACTGACCGTTACCGCGATTTCCCGCTTATCATACAAGGCTATGGAGCAGGCGCGAGTGTAACGGCCGCGGGCGTGTTTGCCAATATCATGTCCATCGCTAATGTGTAACTAATATTGTACAATAGTAGTGAAGAGATTCGTATACATATTGTTGATGTCGGTAATTGCAGTGGCGGCTGCGGCACAAAGCCGGTCGGGCGGCAACCGCAATTCATCGAGCGGATCCAAATCTGATTTGCCTAAAGATTTTGTGCCTTCCACTGCTTGGGAAGCTACCGAGCCTTTAGGCTTGCGAGAACCCGTGCCTTTCGACACTTTGGAGCAGGACTATTATCAGCGTTTCATTCCGTCCACCATCACTCCTGCCTATGCTTGCACCGGTAATTTCGGTACGCAGGGTAAGGATATGTTGTGGATGGGGCAGAAGCCTATAAGCCAGTTTTTCTTGGAGGACGCTATGAGAGTGTGGGTGCCGTATATCGGTAACCATGTGTTTTACAATACATCGTGGCCTCGTACACTAGTGTCGTACAATACAGGCGGCGGCAAAGAGGATTCGCAGGATCGTCTTCAGGCGGTGTTCACCGGCAACTTCAACAAAATTTCGCAATTTGGTGCAAATGTCGACTATCTTTATTCTAAGGGTAGTTACTCCAATCAGTCAGCCAAGCATATGAATTGGGGTCTTTCCGGTTCGTATTTGGGCGACAGATATGAGTTTCAGGGGTCGTGGTACCACTACAATATGTTGAATAAAGAAAACGGCGGTATTGCCGATGATCTTTATATCACCGATCCTGCCGAGATTCAGGGTGGTGTCACTTCTATCAACCCCCAGTCCATTCCCACAGTGCTCAGACATGCCACTAACAGATATATCGGTGGCGAGCTCTTTCTGAATAATCGCTACAAGGTGGGATACTGGCACGAAGAACACGACTCTATTGATACTGATTCCGTGGTGTCGCGTACCTATATACCTGTGTCATCGTTTATTTGGAATCTTAACTATAAAGAATCAAGAAAACGCTTTATCGACTCAGACCAGACTGAAAACAACGATTTCTGGGAGAATACTTATCTTTCGCCCGGCACTACATGCGATGTCACCCGATATTGGTCGCTAAAGAATACAGTAGGAATATCACTGCTCGAAGGTTTCCACAAGTATGCCAAGTTTGGATTGGCAGCGTACGCAACCTATGAGGTAAGAAAATTCATACAGACTCCTGATACCCTTGACCGCAGCAACCCGGCTGAAATTGGGTTGAGTCCGTTCCCTGAGGGTATCACCTCAGTGCCTCACTCCGTAAATCAGAATCTTGCCTGGGTAGGTGCGGAAATTTCCAAGCAGCATGGATCGATACTTACATATGAAGCCTCCGGAGAAATCGGACTATTAGGCGACGCAGTAGGCGAGATTAAGGTAAAAGGTAAGATTTCAACCCGTATACCTCTGTTTGGCGACACGGTGCAGATTTCTGGTTACGGACATCTGCTCAACACCACAACTCCGTACCTCATACAAAATTACCTCTCCAACCATTTTATTTGGCAAAATGATTTCAATAAAGAGCGCCGACTGCGTTTCGGAGGTATTCTGAACATACCTTGGACCAACACATCTTTGAATGTTGGCACAGAAACTTTGCAGAACTACATCTATTTCAACGATCTCGCAATGCCTGCACAGAATAGTGGGGCCATTCAGGTGTTTTCAGCCACTCTCCAGCAAAATTTTGCCGTAGGTATTCTCCATTGGGACAACAAGATCACTTATCAGACATCTACTGACGAGCGTGTGCTGCCGCTGCCTAAATTTGCAGTCTACAGCAATCTGTACATAAAGTGCAATATTGCCACACTTAGTCTTCAGCTTGGATTGGATTGCGATTATTATTCGCGGTATTATGCTCCGGCATATCAACCGGCCACCGCCACATTCTACAATCAGCATGAGATAAAATGCGGCAATTACCCTTTCATGACGGCTTATGCCAATATGAAGCTTGGACGCACAAGATTTTATGTGATGATGACCCATGTAAATCAGGGAATAGTGGGAGGAAACGACTATTTTGCGATACCTCACTATCCTCTTAATCCTCGTCGCTTCCAGTTGGGATTGTCAGTTGACTTCTGGAATTGATTATTACACTTTATCCTCTCATGTTTAAAAGTAGTTTCAAACCTCGGAAAGGACAGTTGATAATGCTTGTTGCTTTGCTCCTGTTTGTCCTTGCCTTGATGAATATGATGATAAAATATATTTGATTAGATAATTACATAAGATATGGCTTCTACAGGTTTTTCTTTCGAAATTTTGCCGCCGCTCAAAGGCAACAGTATTGACAGAGTCTACAAGGTGATTGATAAGCTTAGGGAATTCGAGCCCAAAAACATAAACATTACGTCTCACCATAGCGAGTATGTGTTCAAACCGCTTGAGGACGGCAAACACAAGCGTGTAAGCGTGGTGAAACGTCCTGGCACTGTAGCGGTTGCCGCGGCTATACAGTATCGCTACGGTATCACGGCAGTGCCGCACATCATATGTAAGGGTTTTACTAAAGACGAGACGGAATATGCGTTGCTTGATTTGAATTTCTTGGGTATCACCAACTTGCTGTTGCTTAGGGGCGACTCTAAGAATCTTGATATACCAAACGCTAACGACCCCGAGATTTATAATCAGTACGCTACCGACTTGCAAAAGCAGGTTAATGATTTCAACCGTGGAATCGGACTTGACGGCACACTTCTCGAGGGTATAAAGACACCTTTTGAATATGGCATGGCTTGTTATCCGGAAAAACATGAGGAGGCTCCTAATATGATTTCCGATCTCCGCTTTGCCAAGCAGAAGGTGGACAACGGCGCCAAATATCTTGTAACGCAGATGTTCTTCGACAATTCAAAATATTTTGAGTTCGTCGATCGCTGCCGGGAAGAAGGTATCACTGTGCCCATCATACCCGGAATTAAACCCATTGTTTTCAAAAACCAGCTCACCGTGTTGCCTCGTGTGTTCCATACTGACATACCCGAGCCATTTGCCACAGAAATTGCAAGCTGCGCCGACGACAACGAGGTGAAGCAAGTGGGCGTGGAGTGGTGTATTCAGCAATGTAAGGAGTTGATGGCAGGAGGAGTGCCTTCCATTCATTTCTATACCCTTATGGCTTCTGACAGTGTGTATAAGGTGGCGAAGGCTATATATTGATAGCAGTTTAAACTTACCTTTTGCGCAAAGCGTTTATTCTTAAATCATAACAATCAAAATAAATTTAGAAATGAAAAAATTTTTTGCATGCTTGGCTTTGGCATCGACATTTGCGGTATCTGCACAGGTGCCTTATAAAGTCACTGTGCCTGTGCCTGATCAAGAAGAAGGCACTATTGCCTACATGGTCAATTATGATACCGGTGAGATGATGGATAGCACCGAGGTGAAAGCTCAGAAGGCTTTCTTCACCGGAGATATCGACGAGCCGGTAGTAGTAAGATTTATATCTAACGGCAAACGCTACGGTACGTCTATTCTCGAGCAAGGTGGCTCTACAATTAATCAAGAGACCGGTTTAGGCGTGGGCAATATGCTCAACGATCAGCTTACGGAAATGATAAAAAACCTCAACGGTATTTATTCTGGCCTAAGGCAGGTGGATACCGACGAAGCGGCTGATTCCATCTACAGCCTCTATTACGACACAGAGAAACAATATGTGCTCGATAATCTTGATTCGCCCATAGGCTATTATATTTTCCTTGATTATGCGAGCAATATACCGAGCCAGGATATGATAGATTTCATTGATGCAAATCCTTCGCTCAATGCCTACAAGCGTGTCAATGCTTTGAAAGAAAGCGCCAACAAGGTGCTTGCAACCTCTGAAGGGAAGCCTTATAAGGATTTTGAAGTGGAATATAACGGTACCACTAAGAAACTCAGCGAATACGTGGGCGACGGACATTATCTTCTCGTGGATTTTTGGGCCAGTTGGTGCGGACCATGCCGCAGGGAGATAGCAACAATTAAAGATCTATATGCCAAATATAAGGATAAAGGTCTGCAGGTGCTCGGTGTGGCAGTATGGGATAAGCCTGAGGACACAGAGGCAGCCATAAAACAGCTTGATATACCTTGGCCTTGCATAATCAATGCCCAAAGAATCCCTACGGATTTGTATGGTATCTCCGGTATTCCTTGTGTGCTTCTTATCGGTCCTGACGGCACAATATTGAGTCGTAATAAGCAAGGAGATAGACTAAAAGCCGATGTAGCCAAATATCTTGATAAATAACTTGCGTTTATCCGCTAAAAAAACAGTCACATTCGCATGCGAATGTGACTGTTTTTTTGCATCTATCCATCTTAATCCAGTGCTTTCCTGTAAAGGAGTATGGCTATGATTATGTAGATGATATTCGGAATCCACATCGCCACAAATGGAGATGTAAGGCCCGATATGGCGAATGATTGAGTAATGGTCATAAACAAGATGTAGCTAAAACTCAGTACAAGACCGATACCAATATTCAAGCCCATACCGCCCTTAGTCTTCTTTGAGGAAAGGGACATACCTATCACTGTTAGAATAAAGGCCGCCGCAGTGATAGCAAAACGTCTCTGGTACTCTACTTGAAACGACTGGATATTTGCCACACCTCGTGTCTTTTGTCTGTCTATATATTCGGCAAGGTCGGGTGTGGTAAGTGTTTCGTGGTCGTTTACAGCTATTAAAAAGTCTCGAGGCTCAAAGGGTATCATCGTGTCTATTTGGTGGCCTTTGGTGATGCTCTCTTTGTCGCCCTCGAAATTGCGTATCACATAATCGTATGCTTTCCAAAGATATAGGGTATCCCATTTTATAGTCTGTGCTGTCATACGTGAAATCAATTTCTTGTTTTCGTCAAAAGATTCGAGAGAAAAGCGCACACCCAATTTTGAATTCTTGTCATATCGGCTCATATAGGCTATTTCGCCTGGAGCCACCATAAGCATAATGTTTGATCCATAGTCGACAGCTTTATTCTTTACATATGTGTTTTCATAACGTATGCGCTTCACATTGGCGGGAGGAATGATGTAAGCGGCTAATAAATAGGAAAACACTGCAATCACTAAAGCTGATATCATATAGGGTCGGAGCAGTCGGTTAAAACTTACTCCGGCCGCAAGCATGGCAATTATCTCCGAATTACCTGCAAGTTTGGATGTGAAAAAAATTACTGCAATAAACGTGAAGAGGGGCAAAAACTGGTTGGCGACGTAGGTCAAGAAGTTGATTACGTAGTTAAATACTGTCTCTTTTATCGGTGCGTTGAGAAAGGCATCAAGCTTCTCATTGAAGTCAAACACCAGAACTATGGCCAACAGAAGAAGTAATGAAAACACAAATGTTCCCAAAAACTTCTTTATTATGTACCAGTCAAGTATCTTTAGCATTTTATAATCGTGTGTTTAGTACTCCCACCATTTCGGTTTTCCATGAATGGAAGTCGCCTGCGATAATATGCTTTCTTGCCTCTCTCACAAGCCAGAGGTAGAAAGCAAGATTGTGGATTGACGCAATTTCGAGGGCTAAAAGCTCATTGGAAATGAATAGATGTCGGACATAAGCTTTAGTGTACACATGGTCAACGAATGATGGTCCGTCTTCTTGAAGGGGAGTGAAGTCGTCGGCCCATTTTTTGTTGCGCATGTTCATGGTGCCTCGCGGAGTGAATAGCATACCGTTGCGTCCGTTACGGGTGGGCATAACACAGTCCATCATATCCACTCCTCGGTCAATGGCCTCAAGTATATTTACCGGCGTACCTACACCCATAAGGTAGCGCGGTCGGTCAGTGGGAAGAATATCGTTCACTACTTCGATCATCTCGTACATCACTTCTGCCGGTTCTCCTACCGCAAGGCCGCCGATTGCATTACCCGGAGCGTTGAGTGATGCCACATGCTGTGCCGACTCTCTGCGCAGTTCAGGATAAGTACAGCCTTGTACTATCGGAAAGAAGGCTTGAGAGTAGCCGTAAAGACCTTCGGTTTCGCAATAATGTTTCCACCCGCGGTCGAGCCAGCGAAGAGTTAAGTCCAGAGATTTGCGTGCGTATTTGTAGTCTGATGTGCCCGGCGGGCATTCATCAAGAGCCATCATGATGTCCGACCCGATCATACGCTGGATATCCACAACGTTTTCAGGGGTGAATAGGTGTTTACTGCCATCAATATGACTGCGAAAGTGTGCCCCCTCTTCGGTGAGTTTTCGGTTTTCAGAAAGCGAGAACACTTGAAAGCCTCCGCTGTCAGTCAATATAGGACGTTCCCATCCTATGAATTTGTGGAGTCCGCCGGCTTTGTGAAGTATTTCCGTGCCCGGTCGGAGGTAGAGGTGATACGTATTGCCTAAAATAATTTGGGCTTTAATATCATCGCGAAGTTCACGGAAATGCACCGCCTTCACACTGCCCACCGTACCTACCGGCATGAATATCGGTGTCTCTATTTTGCCATGAGCCGTTGTAATCTCTCCCGCGCGGGCTGAGCCTGCGGGGTCGGTCGCCATAAGTTTAAATTCCATCTTATGATATTTGTCTTATGCGGGTAGTGTATTTTACGGTTAATATTGGCGGCATATCTTTTTAGAAATATGCCGCCTGATGTGTCTTAGAATAATTTTTCAGGATATTCGCCTTCTGCGTGTAGCTGGGCCAGGCGTTCTACCACTCCCTGACGGTCGCCGGCGTAGGTCACTCCGAACCATTGCGAAGGTGTGTCGAGCACTTTCACAGTCTTTTCGCCGCTCTTAATCAAAGCGTCCACTACTGACGGAATGTAGAATTCGCTCTTCATTTCATTGCCTTTTTCATTGAGGAATTTGATGAATTCGCGTTCTGTGTAGTCAAAATAGTCGGGATTGAGTCCCCAGAGATTCATTGACACGGGGGTGGTGGGTTCGAGTTGCTGCTCCACACCATTCTCATCTTTGAATTTGATGTTGTGATTCTCGTCGTATCCAATAGCAGTGCGCTCTACAACAGTCTGCAGGTTTCCGTTTTCGTCTACGGAGCATACGCCGCGTGACACGGTGCCGTTATCTGTCATGGTTTTGCCAACGTGGAATGCCACCATAGAGTATTCATCCTTTTGGTCCATAAGCTGTTTTGCCATAACTTCAAAGGCTTGGCGGCCATAGAAATCATCGGCATTGATCACAGCGAACGGTTCGTTTATCACATTGCGGGCGGCTCTTACGGCGTGATTGGTGCCCCAGGGTTTGGTGCGTCCTTCAGGCACTGTAAAGCCCTCCGGCAAGTCATTGATATCCTGATAAGCAACATCCACAGGTATATGTCCTTTATATTTTGAGAGTACGATTTTGTTGAAGTCTTCTTCAAAATCTTTTCTTATCACGAACACCACCTTACCGAATCCGGCACGAATGGCATTGTAGATAGAATAGTCCATGATTGTCTCGCCGTTAGGGCCTACGCCGTCAAGCTGCTTGAGACCGCCATAGCGGCTGCCCATGCCAGCGGCTAATACCAATAAAGTAGGTTTCATAATTGTATTTGTATTCGTTTGTTATAATATATCTGCAAAGTTACAATAAATATGCCAATATGCAAAAAATTGTAGTTATGTTTCATAAGCTTTGTTGTCTTTCAAATACTCATAGTTCACATCAGCTTTTTAGATGAAATCAGATTCTCTTATATCATATCGGCTCAGTTCCGCGCAACCAGAACGGACTTCCTCAATGAGTTCCCTGCATCTTTTTTCTGATAGTTTGATCATCTTACCCACAGCAATGAAATCTGACAGTCGAGGATGGCCTGAGCCGTTGACGGAGGTTGCGTGTTCTCCGTTGTAGCCTTCGGTGCAAAGGGTAAGGTCGTATGCTGGAGCAAGCCTCCATTTCCAGGTATTCAAATTATTGTCTTTGATCACATAGAAACTAAAATTCTTGCAATGGTCATCTTTGTTATCAGTGAGATAATTGAAGAGCATACGACGATACATTTGCTCAACATCTTCACGACTTTGCGTTATGTATCCGGTCAGTGCGAGTAGATTTGAGTAATCCATAATCGGCTCGCGAAGTGAAATACACATCAATCCTCCGGCAGTAGACATGTGGATGCGATTACCGTCGTTGTCGATATCAAACCGTCGGGATGCAAAATATCTTCCGTTGACAAGTCTGAAGTCGGGTACAATAATACCGCATTTTCTTGCCACCTCGTTATATTGCGCTTCTTGAACTCCGATATCTTTCGGATCGTATGTGTGACGGAATTTCACTATCCAGTGTCCTTCAGCATCTGAGAATACCGCTTTAGGTCTGGCGCCTCCGCTGTTACCGCTATTATATAGGAGGAGGCCGGCATCTTTATCTTGCTGCTCTTTAAGGACTTCTATTGCAATCTCCTGAAGCCGGTCAAAATCTGTTACTGTTTCCTCTTTTTCAATTTTTACAGACGGAGAATAGGTTAAGGCTCCCATGCCATTGTCGCCAACTAATGCAAGTCTGTCCAGAGATGACAGGTCGGAATCGTTTATCCCGTTACGAAGCAATGCTTTATGGAGAAGATAACGCCCGTATCCATCGGGTAGGCTGTCTTCAAAGATGCCAAAATTACCGTAAAACGGGTGTGGTTTGGCAATGAATACTTCGGGTTTCAACGGCAGTTCAAGCGGTGAAATGCTGAATCCGTCTACAAGCCAAGACTTATCATACTCAAAGACGCAGAGACGATTATCAGGCGTGAGAGACAGCAAGCCAACAGGTCGCCCATGAAACATAACTTTAAGCTTTTCGGTCTTTTTCATTTCCTCTTATTTTTGGCATACGCCCTTTTGTCCTTACTTTTTTGACGTATTAGGTCAAGCTCTTTCATCGTATTAAACTTAGGAGTGCCAAACAGGGCCTTTATTTCAGAAGTATAACCAAGTGCCATTGCAAGTTTTATCAGCGACTCAAATGCAATGAGCCCTTTCTGTTCAAAACGTGCCAACGTAGATAACGGTACTCCCGACAGTTCTGCCATGCGCTGTCTGGTGATATTCTTCTCAACTCTACGCTTGCGAAAATTCTCGGCTACCTGCATCATAATGTCATCTGCATTGTCAAGGGTAAAGTTGTCTAATACGGATAATATATTATTACTATTGCTAATTATATTCATAATACTGCTAATATAATGATGCAAATATAACAATTATTCCCGACATTACCAAAAGAATAAATGGACTGGCTGACTGGGAGGTGGGTCGCCCTCGGCCCACCGACACCCGGATGGCTACCCCCTCGTTGTAGCAAAAGAACGAGGGAATCAAGATAGCATTAGCTGTTTTGCCTTATTATCGAAATTTATTCAAATTTTTGTAGTCAGTCCCACAACAAGTAAGCTTTGGGTTTTGTTTATTAAACAGAAGGGCTACAACATGGTGTTGTGACTCCGTTAAAAACTAACAGTTATGAACACTTCAATTATCATTTGGTGCATCACTGCACTCATTTTCGCCCTGATTCTTGTAATCGAGCTTGTGAAACATTCGTCGTCGCACAATGTGCATACTTCATGTCGCCATGTCCCTTTGTTCGGAATAGGAACTGAAAGCGAAGAGATTTATGTACCCGGTGATATTAAACCTGGCACGGAAAATTACTATGATGATATGTCAGATTTCTGAAACACATCGGTTAAAGAAAATTACCGGTTTCCTGACCCAATATGCCGCCTGGATGCTGGGGTGTGGGGCTACGTGCATACGTCTTCAGAAAAATGTGGATCGTATAGCCGCAGCCCTTGGCACACGTGTCGAAATGACCATTATGCCGCGGCATATTCATTTAACTATTATCGATCTTAGTGACGGCAAAAGCGCTACATCGCTTATTGCTCCTGCAAAGATTCCGGTTAATTTCAGTATTAATACACGGCTTAGCGAACTCAGCTGGCGCATTGCCGACGGTGCTATTGATGAAAGCAGTATGGAGGCTGAATTTGAAAAAGCTATTGCACCCCGACATAGTTCAGAGTTAGGGCTTATGTGCCTTGTAAGTCTGGCAAATGCGTCTTTCTGCCGTCTTTTCGGTGGTGATTTCGTGGCTATGGCAGTTGTGGCTGTGGCCACCTTCGCCGGTTTCGGTCTAAAATGTATTCTATTAAGAAAAAAAGTTGATATACGAATCATTGTGTTCGTTTGTGCTCTCGCCTCTACTATTCTGGGCGCTACTGATATGCTCTTCTCGTTGGGGAATACTCCTGCAATAGCGATTGGCACAAGTGTGCTATATCTTGTACCTGGTATTCCGTTCCTTAACTCTTTCAGTGACCTGATTTACCGCCATTACATCTGCGCTTTCGGGCGTTTTATTGATGCCATTGTGCTTACATGCTGTCTTTCGGCAGGGCTTTGTTTAGGTATGAAATTAATGGATACAGGTATGTTCTTACATTGAGATTATGATAGGTGATATTTTACAGGATATTATTTTTGCAGCGCTGGCTGCCATGGGCTTCGCCTCAATAAGCCGTCCACCGCTGCGTGCGTTGTGGCTTTGTTGTGTCACAGCTGCGGTAGGTCATGTGTCTCGCTTCTTTCTTATGAATCCTGAATTCGGAATATCAATGCACATAATCCCCGCGACACTCATAGCATCTTTCATAATAGGTCTCATTGCGGTCTTTATGTCTCCCGTAGTGAAGATCCCTGCTGAAACATGTCTCTTTCCGGCTCTCTTGCCCATGGTGCCCGGCATTTATGCTTACAAGGCATTCGGAGGGCTGGCAATGTGCCTTATGACAAAAGTACAAGCCGATTTTTACTTTTATTTCTATCAGTTCATGTTCAACGGTTTCACTTGCTTGTGCATTCTGATGTGCATGGCGATTGGAGCGACATTCCCGGTCTTTATTTTCGAAAATATCTCTTTTCAGGCCACCCGTCGCAGCAAATATCTATGATCTCTTAACTCTTCCAAAGTTCTTAGTCAATTGGATGTCGCTATCAAGGGATAAATATTCAAATCAAATTTTTTTATATCACATTTATTTATTGATGAATGGATGAAAAATTGTAAATTTTTTATAACTTTGTAGCAACAAATCTATAAAACAAAATATCATGACAAGAACTGTTAACATTTTTGTGACTATGCTGCTCCTGTCATTTTGCGCGTTAAGTGCTTTTTCTCAGAACTATGCGAAAAAGCTCAAGAACGCCAAAGGAATAGAAGTGGTGTATGAGAGCTCCTTCAAAGGACGCGTCTCTCCCGAGAAAACCCTCATGACAATATGCGGAAATGAGGTAGAGGTGAAATCTCTTATGTCTGAAACTGCTGAAAGAAAACAGCATTTCCCGGAAATTAAAACGTACGAGGACTATTCAACCCATACTTCTTACAGATTGGCTACTCTGCCTAACAGTAAGATAGTATCAACCAAAACCCCATTTGACACAAGCAAGGAATTGAGTTTTGTAAGAGATGATGAATTTCTCGGACTTCCGTGCAAAGTGGTAAGAACAATTATCAATTCGAATACCATTGAAATATGGTACACAACGGCTCTTCCCTTCAAAGGCACTCCCCAGCCGGCTGTTGGCGTGCCCGACGGATTGGTGCTCAAAGTAGTTAGAAATGGCGACACCGTGCAGCAGGCTACTGAAATAATGCCGTTGAAAACTGTTATGGCTCTTTTCCCTGACAACTGGGGGGAGGATATGGATTCCTGGGATTTTCAATATACGCTAAACCATAGCGGCGTGATAACCGTGCCGGTTTTCGATCAGCAGCGAATCAATTTCTCTGGCGCCAAGATGCCGGAAGAACTGAAAGACGGGGAAGTTTACAATGTAGGTGGAGGCACGATAATTCTTAAGAAAGTATCACTCCCTGATTCTGCCGAGATTGCTAACCGAGGTATTTTTGCTGAGGTTGTTCAATATTCCGATGGGGACGCATATGACCGTACAGGCTCAATATTCGTTATTCCTACAGGGAAAAAGCAATCATTCTTAGATGCGATTAAAGATTTGAAATCTGTCCCTGCTTTTGAATCTGATAGCACTAATTATCATGGATTAGTATCGACTGCTGATTACGATGTACCTCTCGAGCTCATGCGATTCTTTACCGGTTTCGGAGTAAGAGCCTATAATAAGAATAAGGTAAAAGGACAGGATTGGGTAGACTCAGTGCTTTATAAAACAGAGATATCAGATTTGGCCGAGCATCTCAGTGGTGACCAATGGATCGGCGCTTATATCGGCAACTGGGATGGTAACGGCCATAAGCTGTCGCTTAATCTTAAGTATTATCCCAACTCTTTGCAGAAATCTTACAAGAGTATTCCACTATTCAACACTGTGAATTATCTTGAACAAGCCGGACAGCCTTATCCGATTTTCATGCTCAATGATTCGCTGACCGTAGAGTTTACTCTTGACGAGGATGTTGAGAATGCTTATCTCAACTATACCACTACGGGCCACGGAGGCTGGGGCAACGGTGATGAGTTCAACAAAAAGCCTAATACGATATACCTTGATGGTAAGCAGATATTCACATTCATTCCCTGGAGAGAAGACTGCGGTACGTACAGAAATTGGAATCCATGTTCGGGTAACTTCTCAAACGGACTTAGTTCATCGGATCTTAGCCGATCAAATTGGTGTCCGGGCACAGTGACAAATCCCGAATACGTATACCTCGGCAATTTGAAAGCCGGCAAGCATAAGATTTCTGTAAAAATCCCGCAAGGCGCGCCCGAGGGAGGAAGCAACAGTTACTGGTGTATATCAGGCACACTGCTGTATTAATATTATCAAATTACTATCTGGTAAATTATTATAAGTGATCGAACAGGAATTTTCATCGCAATTGCTTGAATCGGCTGTGACTGAATTGTCGCGCCTTCCGGGTATCGGACGTAAGACTGCACTCCGACTTGCTCTGCATATCCTGCGGCGCGACGAATCTTCGGCTCAGGCATTGGGTGATGCTATAATCAATCTTCGCAAGGGTATACGCTATTGCTCTGTATGTCATAATATAAGCGAAACTGATGTCTGTCCTATATGCGGCTCTCCGACTCGCGACTCCGCAACGGTGTGCGTGGTGGAGAATGTAAAAGATGTGATGATTTTTGAAAGCACAGGTCAGTATAGTGGTGTGTATCATGTGTTGGGCGGACTTATATCACCTATCGACGGTATTGGCCCGGATCAGCTCGAAATCGCATCGCTTGTGGAAAGGGTGCGAGCAGGAGGTATTCGCGAAGTGATATTAGCCTTGAGCGCAACAATGGAGGGAGATACCACCAATTTTTATATCTTCCGTCGCCTTCAGGATACCGGCGTGAAAATTACTCAACTTGCGCGTGGTGTGGCAGTGGGCAACGAAATAGAGTATACTGACGAGGTGACTCTTGGTCGTTCGCTACTTTATCGCACTCCTTTTGCCGATTCATTTAGAAATTAGAAAAATATAGAAACAATGGATATAACATTAAGGGCCATAGAGCCGGGCGATATAGATTTTCTGTATCGCATAGAAAACACTCCACAAGTGTGGAGTATAAGCTGGGGTGATGCGCCTGTGTCGCGTCAGCTGCTTTGGGAGTATATTAATTCCTATTCAGCTGATATATACACTGATCGTCAATTGCGTCTTATTGTGATAGCAGACGGTGAGGCTGTAGGCACAGTAGACGTTTCAGATTTTGATCCTCGCAACTCCCGTGCTATGCTCGGAGTGGCAATTGATGAGGCCTGTCAAGGCAAAGGAATAGCTACCGAAGCTCTTAAACAAATCATTGACCGATGCCGCAACACATTCGCATTGCATCAGTTGGCTGTTATGGTGCCGAAAGATAGTGCTGCTTCGATGGCACTTTTCACCAAACTCGGTTTCAAAACTTCGGGATGTTTGCGCTCTTGGCAGCGTCGCGGTCGTGGTTTTGTCGATGTGGTGGTGATGCAGCTTATGCTTCAATAATTCTTCTTTTCGATTTCAATTCTTGGCTGTCTCTTATTATGAGGCAGCCTTTTTATTGCATATAGGTCTACATTTCAGAATAAAAAAATTGATTGCCTCGCGACAACCAATCTTAGTTAACCTTAAATCTAATACCATGAAAAACACATTGCAAAATTATATCAAAATGCTGGAATATGCAATTTTAGCGATATAAAATGTCAGCTAATTAACATTAATTATGAAATAAGTGATAATTAATTAGGTTTTTGACTTGAAAAATGATAGTTCCACGGTGCTTTTTGTGACAATTTGTAAGTGTGGCCTTTTGATTTACAATACGAGGAGAAAAGCCGTACATGGTTTTTCTTCATAATATAGGGTTAATCTTCAAAATATTGGAAATGTGGAACGTGAATAGACATATCTGTTTTCGAATGTCTGCTGATCCATTACCAATACGAGTATACCCTGTATTAGAGTTACAATTTCCCAAAGTCCGCAAGAGCATAACGATAGGATGATGCTGATAATGCCTGCTGTGGTTTTTCCAACATAGAAGTATTGAAGACCTAACCAACCTAACAATATAGCAAACAATCCGAATACAAGGCGACTCTTGCCTGAGGTGCCTGTATATTCCAAACCGTCTATACCAGAGGAAAATCCTCTCTGCGATTGGTTGAAGGGTGGGGGAGTAGTGGCCGCTTCGGCAAGAACGTCTCTTAGATCCGGAATGGTGTAGGCCGGTACCCATGAAGGCAAATTCTGGCACCATACCATAGAATCCGGACGGAGGCCATAGTTTTTCAACTCGTGCTTGGGCATCGGTCCTACCGATTGCCCATTGTATCGAATATAATACTCTGTCATGAAAAAGATGTTGATTAAATGGATATTATATGTTTATGATTAGGTGTGTCTTTTAATTACGCAAAGGTAAGCAAAAAATATGATTAATGAGTGGTTAAGTACAATTTTCGGTGTTTTTATTCGTTAATATTTTAATATGTATGAAAAATAAGATGAGATTAACGAAATATTTACTTTGCTTTCTTCTTTTGTCCATAGGGGTGCTTTCGGCATTTGCCTCAGTGAAAATCCGTGGTATTGTCACACAAGAAGATAACGAACCTCTTGAGTTTGTCACCATACGTATTGCCGGTACGTCTATCGGCACAATGAGTGGTATGGACGGTAAGTATCAGCTTTCTGCCCCTGAAAGCGATACCATCCGCATTACATTTACGTGTATAGGCTATGAAGAGTCGGTTCGTCGCTTGATCGGTGTAAAAGACAGTGCTGTGGTCAATGTGAAGATGTCGCCCAACTCATTGAGTCTGTCAAATGTGGAGATTACCGAGTATAAGAAGCAGACAGGACAGATGCAGGATATCGATTTCTCTGATTATAAGCTTTCCCCTGATGTCAACGGAGGCAGTGTAGAAGGTCTTATCACTACGATGGCGGGAGTGGCTTCGAGCAACGAGATGTCTTCGCAATATTCCGTGCGTGGCGGATCGTATGACGAAAATAGTGTGTATATCAACGGGGTGGAGGTATACCGTCCTCTGCTCGTAACATCGGGCCAGCAGGAAGGACTGAGTATTATAAATCCCGACCTTGTAGGTGGCATCAAATTCTCTACAGGCGGTTTCCCGGCTCAGTATGCCGACAAGATGTCGTCGGCTCTGGACATAACCTACAAGGAGCCACAGTCATTCGAAGGCAGCGCAGGAGTGTCGCTTATGGGTGGTAATGTGGCGATAGGCACCTCTTCCAAGCACGTGTCGATGCTTCACGGCTTAAGATATAAGAGCAATGCTTCATTGCTTTCATCGATGGAGGACAAGGGCGAATATGACCCTCGCTTTTTCGATTACCAGACCTCTATGGCATTTAAATTAAGCGACAAATTTAAAGCTTCTGTGCTTGGCAACGTTGCTATTAATGATTATAGATTTATACCTACGAGCCGTGAGACGAGTTTCGGCACTATGGACGATGCAAAAACGTTCAAAGTATATTTCGACGGTCAGGAGAAAGATCGTTTTGAGACATTTTTCGGTGCTTTGAGTTTGCAGTACCGAGCAAATCGCTCTACCGACTTCACACTTCTTGCGTCGGGATTTCTCAGCAACGAATTGGTGGCATACGATATTCAGGGCGAATATTGGCTTGATCAGGCGGGATCCGATGAGATCGGAGGAGAGTTGGGCGTAGGAAGATACCACGAGCATGCGAGAAATCGCCTTAAAGCATCGGTGTTATCCATTGGGCTGCGTGGCAATACGGGTATCAACAACCATAATATTTCTTATGGTATCCATTACAACGCCGAAAAGATACATGACCGTTCAAGGGAGTGGGAAAAACACGACTCAGCAGGATTCTCGTTGCCTCTCGACCCGGATTTGCTGAAAGTGACTTACAATCTTTCTTCACGTCAGGAGCTTACATCCTCGCGTATGTCTTTATATCTTCAGGATACCTACCGCATTTCCGCACCAATGGGATATTTCAATGTCAACGGAGGTGTGCGTCTATCATATTGGGACTTTAATAAGGAGTTTCTTTTCAGTCCGAGATTCAATATCGGATTCGTGCCCGATAAGGCTCCGAATCTTTCGTTCAGATTCGCTACAGGCGTATATTATCAGTCACCTTTCTATAAGGAATTCAGAGTGCCCGTTACCGACGAGGCCGGCAACACAAGAATCGAACTTAATAATGAAATCAAGTCGCAGCGTAGTTTTCAGTTCATATTAGGCTCTGACTATACATTTCGTGCCTTCAATCGTCCGTTCAAACTGTCAGGCGAGATGTACTATAAAATTTTGTCAAATTTGATCCCTTATGAAATAGACAATCTAAAAGTGGTGTACACCGGCTTCAACTCCTCAAGCGGTTATGCAATGGGACTTGACATGAAGCTTTTTGGACAGTTCGTGCCTGGATCTGATTCTTGGATTAGTTTTTCATTGATGAAAACTAATGAGAATCTCAACGGCGTGAATGTGCCCCGTCCTACCGATCGCCGGTATAATATCGCCCTGTATTTTACGGATTATTTTCCTAATAATCCACGTCTGAAGTTTAGTCTCCGAGGCATCTTAACTGATGGTTTGCCTGTTACAGCTCCTCGCTCGTCACGCGACAAAGCCTATTTTCGCACTCCTGCCTATAAACGTGTGGATGTGGGCTTGGCTTACGGGCTTATTACCGAAAGCCACAAAGCTTCCGGTCCGTTCCGCCACTTAAAGAGCGTGTGGCTTGGACTTGATGTTTTCAATCTACTCGATATTTCCAACGTGAGCAGTTATTATTGGGTAACTGACGTTAATAATATCCAATATGCTGTACCCAATTATCTCACTCGACGCCAGATTAATCTGCGTGTCACCGTTGACTTCTGATTAGGTATAATATGGCACCAACGCTCATTAATATCTCACAATTCCTCGAAAAATATGAAAGGGGATTGCGTATCGGCACATTTCAAAGACATTTTGTATGGGGGCAGGCTCGTGCGTCAGGCACCGATTCGGTGGCTCTCCTTACAGAGAATCTTCTGACAAGCTTTGAGAGCAATAAACGGTATTTTTTGCAGAATATCACTGTGTACCATTCGCTTCTCGTCGACGGGCAGCAGCGTGTTACATACATCCTTTTGTTGTTGCGCTATCTTGGCTTCACTCCGGCCTTTTCTCTGAGTTTCGATAATAGGGTGGAGGCTCAGGAATTTCTTTCTAAGATTGACCACTCTGATATTAAGGAGGATGCCTTTGAGATGTCGCAGGATGTGTATCTTTACAAACGCATTCTTCGGTATTTTACCACAAGATTGGCCGACGTAAATCATAAGTCTTTTCTTGAATACGTGCTTCATTCAGTGGATTTCTTATTGATATCGCTTCCTGAAAATACGGATGTGATTATGATTTACAGGATGATGAATGGCACGAAAGCCCCGATGGAAGTTTCTGATATTATAAAAGCTGATTTAATGCGCATTGCGTCTGACTCGTCTCAGCCTGACGCATACGAATGGAAAATTAATTCCATGCGTATGCGATATGCCGGTGAATGGAATTCATGGGTGAGATGGTGGACACGTTCTGATGTCCGCGATTATTATTCGTCGATGGGCGAGCAGGGCGTGGATCTGCTGCTTAAGCTGTGTCTGCGTTCAGATTCAGGTAATCATCATACCCCTCTCGAATATAATGAATTTCATTCGAGAATAATGGAGTCGCAGGCTTTTCCTTATCACGAGGCCAAGCATTTTTTCCATCTTTTGCGGCAGGTGCAGCGTAGATTCGAGGAGGCTTTCACCGATGCCGAGACATATAATAGGATACGCGCGATAATGCTTCTTCAGGAGAGTGAGGACGCTTACGCGTTTCTTTACGACTATTTTGTGAAGTGTACGATTGATGAGGAAGAACTACTGCGCTACTACAAACTGTCGTTTCTTGGTCTCAGCATAAAAGAGATAGCTCGTAGAGAGTCGGCTGCCGAGCGGTTTGATGATCTTGTGGCATCTCTCTCGATGGCTGACGTATATCATTCCGACACTAAACGCGACGTGTTCAATCTGCTCCTCCGTTTGAACATTGACGAGGATATCAAATTGGGGCGTAAGTTTGATTTCAGTGTATGGAATAATCGGTCGCTCGAACATATTTATTCTAAATCCAAGGTGTGGCATGTAGGTGCTGACGGAAGGATGCTCGACGGCAACGACAATGAAATACGTATGCATCGTCAGGCCTTGCAACATGACCATTCGTTTATGCCCCGTGACTCAATTGTCAATCATGACGGCACTACTCTTTCAGAGCATTGCATCGGCAATCTCGTGTTGCTTTACGGTGTTAACAACGCGTCTTTCGGCAATGCGTCATTCGAGCAAAAGAAAGCTATGTTTCTTTCTCCGGGTGATGCTACGGTATTTCGCAGCCGCAATCTCCTCCATAGTGTATGTGTGTTCGCCGGAAATAGTTGGGGAGCTAAATCCATTGTAGACAATTATAATCTCACTCTTAAAAATCTTAAGACGTATTATGGGTATTGAAAGCAATCGTGGAAATAGTGCATTATCTATAAGGCAAATGTTCGGAGGAAATCTGACGATTGTAATCCCCGATATGCAGCGCGATTATTGTTGGGGCATACGAGGCGATGGTGTGTCCCGGGATAAAGTCTCAGTATATTTGCTTTCTATTCTCCATCTTTATCAGACGCGCCAGCCAGCCACTCTCGGGCTGCTCTACGGATATGAATATCCTGAAGGCTCAAATCAGATTATGATAATCGACGGCCAGCAGCGACTCACCACAATGTACCTTTTGATAGGGATGCTTTATCGCCGCACGCCGCGTAAGGATTTGCGCCGACTCCTTATCAGCGACTATAAGCTGATTGACGACCGTGAGCCGCGTCTGCTATATCAGGTGCGCAGCGAGGCTATGTTTTTCATGTCTGATTTAGTGATAAATTTCTTTCTTGACCGCAATGGCCGACTCTCAGCGTTGGAGAAAAGTCCGTGGTATTGTGCCTCGTATGATTCCGACCCCACAGTGCAGAGTTTTATTTCTGCTATACGTAGCATTGACAAGGCGATTGAGGATGTGTGTGCTCATACGGCTATAGATTTCAACGATTTTGCTGATTTCGTTGTGGATAGACTGGTATTCTACTACCATGATATCGGATCGCGAGCGGTGGCGGAAGATATGTTTATCACTATCAACACCACCGGCGAGCCTCTTACAATGACTCAGAATCTTAAATCCATGCTCTTGGCGTTGCCTGATGCTCATGACATTGCCATCGAACGATTTGAGGAGATACACGGCTGGGCTTGGCGCAACCGTCCGGAGCCTGAATCTTCTCAACCCTTTACGGCTGATGTGAGATTTGGACAACTGATACGTATATATGAGATTTTCTCCGGGACAGACCGCAAGAACACCTTCAATCCCGCAGATTTTGACAAATTATATGCATTTTTTCTCGCTTATCGCAAGCTCACTGATTTCCTTCCCAATCTGTTGAACTATTTGCCCGATAATCCCCAGGAGATGTTTGTAATAGTGCCAGCGGTAGCTTTTATTATGAAATGGTCAATAGAAGACGATGGCACAGCACTCTATGATTTCGTTTCTTATTTGACCAATCTTTTGAGATATCAGCGTATGTCGCCTTCGGGCAGCGATATTCGTTTGGCTCTTTTCCTTGTTGATAAGATGCCATCTCCAAAGATTACTTCGATTATCGACATACGTGCAAACATCCCTGAAAAGGTACTACCTGCTGAAGAAAAAACAAAACTTAGCCTCATGCGTGAATATTCAGGACATGAGCGCAAGTTGCGCAAGATTCTGGAGAGAGCCGAGCGTCATCCTTTGCTTATAGGCAATGTCGCTAAGGTGATACATTGGTGCCGAAACAAGCGCACCGGGCAGGTGGATGTATCCCGTCTTGCTGCCTATGTGGAGAGTGTTTATGCTATTTGGGGCAACAATATTGATAAGAATCCTCACCTTGACACATTGAGGAGAGCACTGCTCACGCTTCGTCATCCCGCTTATCCGATAGTCCGCCGCGGCGAAACTAATATGTCGCTTTGCTGGCACGATTATGATTGGCAGCGTCTTATGACGCTTGCGCCTAAGTTGATACGCCAGCTTATCGACTGTGTTATCGTAGCCGGACGCACGCCTAAGGATGTGATGGGCGATATGGCAGAGAAGTTTGCCGACCGTACATATCCTTACTTTTTCCTTATAAAGACACCGGGCTTGGTGGCTCAATGCGGACGTAGAGCATTGATGCGACCGTGCAGTCCTTTCCTCGGATATTATATAAGGGAGAAAAATACACGCACCGATGATGTGGACACTCGATGGTTTGTGGACCAAAGGGATTTGAAGTGGGATCGTGACATCTTTACTGATATACGCACATATGGTTCGAGATGCTTGTTCACCGATTGCAGGGAGTACAATATGGCGATTGACCTCTACTACACTCCGGATCTTCCTACAAATTATCGCGTAGAGCTTTTTAGTCGACCTGATGTCAACGCCCATAATCGCAAGCCGTTCGATCTTAGGGTGGTGCTAAACATGATTTCAGAAAAATTCAGTTTCGACAAAAAGAGTACGCGTTTTTATGTCCGTCTCGCCGACTCGAAGTCAGCTGTTAGCGTATTCAATCATTTGATTTCGTCTATAGTGGAGATTTTTAGATAGCTTGACTGACGAAGCACTTTGTAATGTACGATACGCCTTAGAAACCATTTTTAATAAATTTTTGCGAAAATTCTACGGTCGCTTTATTCGGATTCAGCCAAAAAATCCGTAACTTTGCAAAATATTATGCATATACGTATTTTACAAATCGAAAATGTACAAAAAATTAATTTATATACTGCTTATTCCGATATTCTGCTCGTGTGGCGAATACCAAAAGGCTTTGAAGAGCAATGATTTCAATTATAAGTTTGAATACGCGAAAAAGGCTTTTGAAGAAGGTAAGTATGTACAGGCTTCCACTTTGCTAAAGGATTGTATAACAGTTTTTAAAGGCTCTGAAAAGGCTGAGGAATCGCTCTATCTCTTGGGACTTAGCGAGTACGAGAACAAGGACTATTTAAGTGCGGGCTCATACTTCAAAAGCTATTACACACGCTATCCCAAAGGCAAATATGCCGAGCTCGCAAGATATTACTCCGGATACGGATATTATCTTGAGTCGCCGGAGCCTCAGCTCGACCAGACTGATACTTACAATGCCATTCAGGAGCTTCAGGCCTTCTTGGACTATTTCCCAAAGAGCGATTTGGTGCCCGTGGCTCAGCAGGCTATTTTCGAGTTGCAGGACAAGCTTACTCTGAAGGAGCTCGAGAATGCGCAGCTCTACTATAATCTTGGCACATACCTTAGCAACGCCTATAATAACAACTATCAAAGTGCGATTATCGTAGCAAAGAACGCTATAAAGGACTATCCTTATTCAAAATATAAAGAGGATTTGGAAATGCTGATTCTCAAATCACGCTATCAGCAGGCCAACCTCAGTATTGAGGAAAAGAAGATTGACCGCTTCCGAGAGGTTATTGACGAGTATTACAGCTTTATCAACAACTATCCCGAAAGCCATTACCGCGAGGAGGCTGACAATATCCTTAAGATTGCAAAAAAATACGTTAAAGACTAATATATCTCAGTCACAGAACACTATGGACTACAAAAAAATTAATGCTCCGCTCAACACCGTGACACGCGACATGATTGCGTTGTCCGAGGACACCGGAAACGTGTACGAGACTGTATGCATCATTGCCAAGCGTGCTAATCAGATTGCTATGGAGATGAAGCACGATCTTGAAAAGAAGCTTCAGGAATACGCTTCGCTAAACGACAACATGGAGGAAGTTTCTGAAAACCGCGAGCAAATAGAAATCTCCCGCTATTTCGAAAAGCTCCCCAAACCCACTCTTATTGCTGCTCAGGAATATGTGGAGCATCG
The DNA here is from genome assembly GCA_964546885.1 of uncultured Bacteroides sp. Lineage (GTDB taxonomy): Bacteria > Bacteroidota > Bacteroidia > Bacteroidales > Muribaculaceae > CAG-873. The sequence continues at coordinate 75,847 of CAZJKZ010000004.1, read as the reverse complement.
TATCCATTATCGTAATCCCGCAAAGGATCGTCCAAATCTTGACTAAGGAATCAAAATCCAATAAAAAAGCCGGCTGAAAAGTCGGCTTTTTTATTGGATGAGAATTGAAGATTTAATTCGCTTAAAAAGTCAATTAGCTTTTCGAAACTTTTCGACAGTTATTCGGAAGGCTATCGAAAAGCTTCAAAAAATTTAAATCACAGCATATCCACTGACTCTACTCCTGCAAGCTTCAAATCGTTGTTGCGCACAAAATTGAGGATATTTTGGCGTATCTCACAGTCGTCGATATCTGCCTCGATGCGTTTCAGCGCATTGTACACAGATGTCTGTGTCTGATATATATGTCTGTACGCTTTAGCCACATTCTCTATGTCCTCGTCGGAGAAGCCCTTCTTGCGCATTACTGTGGAGTTGACACCATAGTAGGTGGCAGGATTGTGGGCCATAATGAGATATGGCGGCACATTTGAGCCGATGCGTGTGCCGCCTTTTATAAGGGTCCACTGACCTATATGGCTCTTCTCATGCACTACAACGTGAGAAGAAAGTATGGAGCATGGCTCGATTACTACATTGCCGGCGACAGCTACGCCATTGCCAAGCACACAGCGGCCCTGAATGTGGGAGTCGTGTCCGATGTGGCTTTGTGCCATTATAAATACACTGTCGCCGATGCGTGTGCCGCCGTTGTAGGAAATACCTCTGTTGATAATCACCTGCTCGCGTATCACATTGTCATCGCCTATAAAGCAATAGGTCTCGTCGCCGCCCCAACGGAAATCCTGTGGGTCGGCTCCGATAATTGCACCCTGATATACTTTATTGTTTCTGCCCATGCGTGTGCCGTGCATTATGCTGGCATAAGGCATGATTTCGCAGTTGTCGCCGATCTCTACGTTGTCGTCGATGTATGCGAAAGGATGTATGGTCACATTGGCTCCTATTTTGGCCTTTTCGCTTACATATGCTAATTTACTTATCATGATATTATTAATTTTAAGGTTGGTATTTAACGTCCGCCGCCCATTGCCTGGTAGAGGTTGATTATGGATTGTGTGCGGTTGAGCTGATTTGACAAAGCCGACATCTGAGCCGAAAGCAGACTTTGCTGGGCAGTGATCACTTCAAGATATGTGCCGTTGCTGTAGATGAAGAGGTCGTTGGTGTACTCCACGGATTTCTCCAGGTTGGCAACTTGCTGATTAATGTATCCCGTCTTTTCCACAGCCTTGTCATATGTCACCAGATAGTCGCTGACCTCTTTGCCTGCTGAAAGGAGTGCTTGCTCAAAGTTGTTGAGAGCTTGCTGCTGCTGTGCTTTTGCTGCTTCTAAGCGGGCTATGTTTGCACCGCGGGAGAATAGGGGAGCGGTGAGTGATCCTGCAAGATTGTAAATCCAGTCGCCCGGATTTTTGATGAACGAACCTAAGAGATTGCTGAAGCTACCTTGCGCCGAAATTGTGAGCGATGGGTAGAAGTTAGAGCGAGCTTGATTGGTGGCGTAGAAAGCGGATGCTAACGACATCTCTGCGGCTGCTACGTCCGGACGGAAAGCAAGGCAATCCATGCCTACGCCTTTGGTAAGGAAGGTAGGTTCGGCAAGACTGGCGTTTTCGCTCACTTCCCATTCCTGGGGCATTACATTAAGCAAAAGCGACATCGTATTGTGCAGCTTAGTCAAGCTTACTTCGAGATCGGTGATACCGGCAAGGATTGAGTAGTAGTTAGCGGAGCTTTGCACTACTGCGGCCTCTGTGGTGCGACCGGCCTCTTTCATGTTTTTCATAATCTCCACTGTCTCTTTCCATAGCTCCGACGTATTGCGGTAAAGTTTGAGCTGCTGTTTTACGGAAGCGATGGAGTAGTAGCAATTAGCTACGCCTGAGATTATTTGTGATCTCACTGCCTGAGCGTATGATTCGCTTTGGTATAGGCTTGCTTGTGCTGATTTTTTAGAGTTGCGCAGTTTGCCGAACACATCCACTTCCCAGCTCACTTGTAAGGGCAATGCGTACGTCCATGACATTTTTGAACCGGCCACCGAGGATCCTGCTCCGTTGGGCGAGAAAGCCACCGCGGGGAAGAAAGATAATTTAGCCCCTTTGAGCTGAGCCTGCGCCATATCGATGTTGAGCTGAGCGTTGCGCAGCGATGTGTTGTTGACGAGTGCCTGGTTGATGTAGCCTGCAAGTACGGGATCGGTGAACACGTTTTCCCATAGCAGATTGCCGAAGGCTTTATCGTCCGGTCCGGCATTACGGGCGTTCACATATTCTGCTGTGAGCGCAGTATTGTCGGGTGTATGGTAGTTGGTATATATGCCGCAACTGCTCAGGCTTAGCAAGGGTAGAGAGAGCATTGCGCCAATTAAAATTTTATTTGATATTTTCATCTGTTGTCTTTTTGATATCCGCAGCCGGCAGTTATCCGGCTGCGGGGTTTATGTCAAAAATGCTTTATCTTGCGTACTGCTCGATTTCGTTCTCGATATTGCCGCCCTTCTCCTGGTCGTTCCATTTGATTGGCGATATTTTCTCCTGAAGTGTTTGGAAGGCGATAAAGAGGGCGGGCACGATAAATATCTGTAATATCATACCGATGAGCATACCGCCGATTGAGCCGGCTCCTAATGCTCGGTTACCGTTGGCTCCTACGCCCTCGGCAAACATTAGCGGCATAAGGCCTATAATCAGGGCGAGTGAGGTCATGAGGATTGGTCGCAGACGTGCCGACGCGCCGTTGATAGCCGAGTTGAATATCGACATACCTGTGTGTCGGCGTTCGAGCGCGAATTCCACAATTAGGATAGCGTTCTTAGCCAACAGACCGATAAGCATGATAAGAGCGATCTGGAGATAGATGTTGTTATCAATACCGAAGATATTTGCGAAGATAAACGAACCCATCAAGCCGAAGGGCACTGAGAGGATAACGGCGAATGGCAGCATATAGCTCTCGTACTGGGCTGAAAGAAGGAGATAAACGAACAGCAAGCACAGTCCGAAGATCACAGCGGTAGAGCTTGAGCTTTGTGAGGCCTCCTCACGCGACATACCCGAGAATTCGTAGCCGAAGCCTTGAGGAAGTGTCTCTGCGGCTACACGTTCGATGGCTGCGATAGCGTCGCCCGACGAATATCCGGGAGCGGGCTGGCCATTGACATTGATAGAGTTGAAAAGGTTGAAGCGGTTAAGAAGGTCAGGACCATAAACGCGGCTGAGAGATACAAATTGTGTAATCGGAGCCATCTCGGACCCATTACGGATCTTAATAGCGTTGAGAGTCTCAGGCGATACACGAGCTTCAGGATTTGCTTGCATCATCACACGGTAGATTTTACCAAAGCGGTTGAAGTTGGAAACATACATACCGCCGTAGTAACCTTGAAGTGTTGACAAGATGGTGGCCGGGCTTATACCTGCTTGCTTAGCTTTGGCTTCATCGATATCTACCATATATTGCGGGAAAGTGGGGTTGAATGTGGTATATGCCACTTGAATCTCAGGTTGCTGGTTAAGCTGCCCGAGGAATGTTTGTACTACCCCGAAGAATTTGTTGATGTCACCGCCTGTCTTATCCTGCATCTTAATTTCAAAACCGTTAGTTGCTGAATATCCGGTGATCATAGGAGGAGCGAAAGCTGCTACTGTACCGTCTTTGATAAATTGGCGTGTGGCACCGTATACTTTTAATATAGTGTTGTCCACACTTTCCTCTTCGCTTCGCTCTGCCCAGTCCTTCATTTTAACAATGAATGTACCGTAAGTTGGACCTTGACCTGCGATAAAGCTATAGCCATTTACCATCTGCACCATATTTACGCCAGGAAGCTTCATGAGAATGTTGTTGATTTTTTCAAGTTCTTCACCTGTGCGCTCCTGAGATGTACCCGGAGGCATATTGAGCATCACGAAGAATGTACCCGTATCTTCATTGGGCACAAGAGAGGTGGCAGTGTGTGTCATAAGCCACACCAGAAGCGCAATGCAAATGCCTACTATGCCGAATGATGTGATTTTATGACGAGCGAAGAATTTCGTGAGTTTGGTATAGCCTTTAAGCAGCTTGCTATAGCTGTGTTCGAAAGCTGCATGGAATCGTGCGCTGAACATACCTACTATAGCAATGAGAGCCACGATGATGGCAATCACCAGATGTACGATATTATGGAGCGAGAACCACTCAAGAATCATAAAAGTGATGGTGGCGATAAGAGCTGCGAGAGTGATGAGGGGATGGAAGTTGAGAGAGAATCGACTCTTATATTGTCTTTTCATTTCTTCGGCCGATGCGCTGATAGCCTCGCCGACACGCTGAGCCACAGGGCGATGATCGTCTTTAGCTTTGAGGAACACGGCGCATAGAGCCGGAGATAGGGTAAGCGCATTGATAGCCGAAAAACCTACAGCAATGGCGATTGTGAGACCAAATTGGCGATAGAATACACCGGATGTGCCGGGCATGAACGAAACAGGGATAAACACAAGCATCATTACAAGTGTAATGGAGATAAGTGCTCCTGCAATTTCGTTCATTGCATCGATAGAGGCTCTCCGTGCACTGCTGTAGCCCATATCAAGCTTGGCGTGCACTGCCTCTACCACCACTATGGCATCATCCACCACAATCGCAATCGCCAGTACGAGAGCTGAAAGAGTGATAAGGTTGATGGAGAATCCAATTAGGTTAAGTACGAAGAATGTACCTATAAGCGCTACCGGGATGGCTATTGCGGGGATGATTGTAGAACGGAGATCCTGAAGGAAGAGGTACACCACGAAGAACACAAGCACGAAAGCCTCAATAAGAGTTTTAATTACGTTGTAGATCGAAGCGTAAAGGAAGTCGTTGTTGTTCATCGGAACAGCCACACCGATGCCAGTGGGAAGTTCCTTCTTTATGTTGTCAACCAAAGCCAAGCAGTCGTTGATAATCTGGGTAGCATTGGAACCTGCTGTCTGGAACACGATACACATACAGCCGGTCTTGCCATTGAGCTGGGAATGGAAACCATAAGTTACACGACCAAGCTCTATGTCGGCAACCTCTTTAAGACGGAGCACTTCACCATTACTTGTGGCGCGAACTACTATGTCGCCAAACTCCTCAGGAGTAGAAAGACGCCCTTTATATTTCAATGTGTATTGGAATGTCTGGTTGCCTTGTTCGCCGAACGCACCGGGTGCTGCTTCGATATTTTGTTCTGCAAGGGCAGCGCTTATATCCGAAGGCATCAAATGGTATTGTGCCATCATTTCGGGTTTAAGCCAAATACGCATTGAATAGTCAGCACCCATCACCATTACGTCGCCCACACCGTTGACACGCTGTAATTGAGGTATTATATTGATTTTCATATAGTTCTCAAGAAACTCTTCGGTATATGTGCCATTCTCGTCGAAAAGCGATATACCCACGAGCATTGAGCTCTGGCGTTTTTGGGTGAGCACGCCCACTTGTAGTACTTCAGATGGCAGAAGGTTTTGAGCTTTTGCTACACGATTCTGCACATCCACAGCTGCCATATCGGCGTTAAATCCTTGCCTGAAAGTCACAGTGATGTTCGCACTACCGGTGTTGGTAGCAGTAGAGGTGATATACTCCATGCCTTCGGCACCGTTGATTGATTCTTCAAGAGGGGCTATTACGGAGTTAAGCACGGTCTGTGCGTTCGCACCGCTATATGTGGTACTAACAGAGATAGTAGGAGGAGCGATATCAGGAAATTGTGTAATTGGCAGTGAAACAAGACCGATAATACCAAGCAACACGATGAAGATTGATATAACGGTCGATAGCACCGGCCTGTTAATAAAAGTGTCTAATCTCATAATTAATGGATAAATTTCTTTGCTTATGGATTAAAATTATTCTGCTTGTTGTGCCTGGGCTGTGGGGGCAGCTGCTTGGTCTGCTGTTTTTGGGGTAATTGTGACGCCATCCTTTACTACAGTGCCTACGCCTTCGATGGCTATTGTCTGGCCCGGCTCAAGTCCTGAAGTCACTACATAGTTCTTGCCGTCGTTGTTTCCAAGTACAGTGATGCGTGTTGACACAGCTTTATTCGAATCATTAATGCAATACACATATTTGAGGTCCTGAAGCTCGAATACGGCTTTTTGCGGTATCACCAATACGTTATCATTATTTTGCGGTATTACCACCTGGCCTGTCGATCCGCTGCGGAGCATACCGCTGGGGTTGTCAAAGAGCGCACGTACCTGGGCTGCCCCTGTTGCATTGTCAAGCACCCCTGATACGGTAGCCACTTTTCCTTCGAGTCCATAGTATTGACCTGTAGGGAGCATAAGCTTTACGGCAGGCATCTCGCCAATGCGTGAATTGAGAGAATATTTGCCGTTGTCAGTAAGGTTAAGAAGGTCTTTCTCGTTTAGAGAGAAGTAAGCGTACACTTGAGAATTATCGCTTATTGTCGTGAGAGGCTGAACTGATGACGGAGAAGCCAAGGATCCTTCGCGGTTGGGTATTGCGCCTACAACACCAGATGAGGGAGCCGTCACTACGGTGTAAGAGAGATTTTTCTTCGCGCTGTTAAGGGCAGCCTCAGCCTGCGACAACTGTGCTTTGGCCATAGACAGCTGATTGGCAGCTGTTATGTATTGCGATTCGCTGATGATGTTCTTTTCGTATAGACGTTTTTGATTGTCGGCTGTAATTTGAGCGTTAGCTACAGCCACTTTTGCTGAGTTTACGGCTGCTTGGGCTTGGTCTACAGCGGCTTGGAATGTCACTTGGTCGAGGGTGAAGAGTGTCTGTCCTTTAGTCACGTGTTGTCCCTCATCGACGTGTACTTTGGTGATGAATCCTGACACCTGCGGACGTATATCTATATCCGTCTTTCCTTTGATGATGGCAGGATAAGATTCTTGAAGCTCTGAGGTGGATGGTTCTACTTTCAGCACTGTGATTTCCGGGGCTGCTTGCTGCATACCGCCTTGCTGTTGCTGACCGCCGCATGAAGCGAGCAGTCCTGTCATGGCCACACTCATGGCCAGCGCTCCTGTTTTTAATCTTTTTACACTCATAAATTATGATTTAGTTGGATTAGTTTCTTCTCTAAGAATTCAAATGCAAAATTACTCAAATTTTGGCAATAGTTTTCTGCCTAAAGTGCAAAAAAATGGCAAAAAGGAGCAAATACGCTCCTTTTATCGATGAATCACATAAATATATATACGAAATGGATATTTTCCTTTAAGACGAACTTTCTTTAATCATGGTGATATGGTTCGCCTCGCATTATTGTGTATGCTCTGTAGATTTGTTCTACGAAAAAGAGGCGTACAAGCTCGTGGGGAAAGGTCATTTTTGAAAGTGATATCTTGGAGTTGGCGCATGAATACACTTTATCCGAAAAGCCGTAAGGACCACCCACCACAAACACTAAGCGCCCCGGTAGTGTCACCATTTTGTCAGATAGGAGTTTGGAAAATTCCCGTGAGGTGTATTCCTTCCCGTGTTCGTCAAGGAGCATAACATAGTCGTTGGGACCAATAGCCGATAATATTGCCTCGCCTTCCATTTCCTTCTGCTTTTGCTCTGTCATGCCCTTGGTAGTGCGTATGTCGGGTAGTTCTTTAAGGTCGAAAGGTACATAATGTATTATTCGCCGGGTATATCGTTCGATCGACTCTCTGAAGGGTGGGTAGGTGGTGCGCCCAACGCACAATAGTGAAATTTTCATCGGGAAAATTTAAAATTTTTAGAAATAATGATGTAACTTTGTATTCTCTTACAAAGGTAAACAGATTTTCTGAAATTATGATACAAAAAAATCAACTTATTGACCAACTCATTGACCTCGCCTTTTCAGAGGATATAGGCGACGGCGACCACACCACCCTTAGTACCATACCGGCAAGTGCGTATGGCAAGCAGCAGCTAATCATAAAGGAGGAGGGAATCCTCGCCGGTGTAGAGGCTGCAAGAAAGGTGTTCGAGCGTTTTGACCCGGATCTCGAAATGGAGGTGTTTATTGAGGACGGAGCGCATGTTAAGCCGGGCGATGTGGCTTTTGTCGTGTCGGGACCCGTAAGATCGCTGCTCCAGACTGAGCGCACGATGCTCAACATCATGCAGCGAATGAGTGGTATAGCCACAACAACTGCCCGCTATCAAAACGAACTGAAAGGACTCAATACCAAGGTGCTGGATACGCGTAAGACAACTCCCGGAATGCGTCTGCTCGAGAAGGAGGCTGTGAAAATCGGAGGTGGTTGCAATCACCGGATAGGTCTATTCGATATGATTTTGATAAAGGACAACCACACTGATTTTGCGGGAGGTATTCCTCAAGCTGTACAGGCTGTGCGAGCATATTTGAAACGCAACCATAAGAATTTGAAAATCGAGCAGGAGGTGCGAAATGAAGAGGAGATTATGCAAGCAATCGCCCAAAATGTGGATCGTATCATGCTTGACAATTTCACACCTGAGCGTACAAAGGCTGCTGTAGAGCTTATACGTTCTAAAGCGCCTCATATCGAGATAGAGTCGTCTGGAGGTATTACTCTTGAAAATCTTCGTCAGTACGGCGAGTGTGGCGTTGACTTCATATCAGTCGGTGCGCTCACCCATTCGGTAAAGGGACTCGACATGAGTTTCAAAGCGGTAAAATAAATCCGGTTAATCTTTTCGCAAAATCAAAAACCTTATTTTTGGTTGTTTTGTTATATATGTATAAAGAATAGAAAAATCTAAGAATTATACATATATGAAAAAGTTTGAAAAAAAAATTAAGGAATCGATACCTACATTGGTAGTATTCCAGCATGCCGGTAATCAGGATGCAGTAGAAGTGAAGTATCTTCTTCAGGAGCTCGAAGCAAAGTATGGCGATAAATTAAATATCGAGCGTGTAGATGCTTCGTACAATGGAGAGTATAAGGTACACTACAAACTCCAAGAATATCCCACCTACATCCTTTTCAAGGAAGGCGATGAACTCATGCGAGAGAGTGGTAAGAAGAAATTGGCACAGCTTGAGTACATGGTTAATACTGCACTCTAAAATAAAAAATCCGACAATTTAATTAAATTGTCGGATTTTTTATCATCTAGCGAACATTATCCGGAAGCGCGTAAGACCATCAGGGTCAGTGGACAATGAAAAATTGGCTTTGTGGCGGTTTAGGATTTCGCTGATGAGAGTCAATCCTAGGCCTCTTCCAGAGCGTTTAGTGGTGAAAAAAGGGCTGAAAAGACTTCTCGACACCTCTTCTGTGATAGGCTTACCGTCGTTAGAAATTGTGAGAGACACATGTCTGTCAATCTTTTCGATGATTATATTAATATTTCCTGTTCCCTCAATGCTTTCTACGGCATTTTTCACAATGTTTACAATCACCTGTTGAATCAGAGCCAAATCCAAACGCACTGAGTGATCTCCTTTAAGAGGGGTAAAAGAGAGTTTAATATTTTCCGGAATCATGCCCAGCAAAAAGGGCATCATATTTTTCAGCATTTGATTTATCTCCACTCTCTGTAGCACAGGCTCCGGCACGCGCACCACATCGGCATAAGAGCTTATGAAGTTACACATTTGATTGCATCGGTTTTCGCAGCTCTCTATCACCTCTTTCAAATCATCTTCCTCGCAAATTGCATAGAGTGTTTCGAGTATGGATCGTACTCCTCCCATGGTGTTGTTCACCTCATGTGAGATGATTCTAATCACCTTTTCATAGGCGGAGCGTTCAGCCTTCATCATTTCTTCTGTAAGGCTCTCCAGAAGAAAAAATCTACGTTTAAAACCATTCTGAATGAAGCTTAAATGGAAACAGCGGTAGCGCTTTATGTCGCCCAGGCTTATAATATGATTTTCGCCTAAGGCCACTTCAAGCATCTTTTGGGCAAGCTTGGACGGAAGTTCGCTTATATTTTTACCAATATATTTTTGAGGTTCAGATATCTTTGTTAATCGTACAAACGATTCGTTCATTATCACCAGTTTCCCGTCATAATCGAGTAGGGCAATGCCCATAGGAGAGGCCTCTATCAGAAGTTTTAAGAAGCTGTTTTGTTCTTGATTATTAAGCCGCTCGTTGCGTAGCTTGTCGATCATATGATTGAAAAGCTCCACAATCTTATCCGACTCAGTTTCATGCACTGCACGCAGGCGGTTGTTGAAGTCCTGTGCCTTTATAAGCTCCATACCCTTGGTAACAGTTAGGGATTTCATAAGTACACTGCGCCATAGCAGGATTAGAAATATAAGAGCCAGTACAGCAGGCACATATATCCACCATAGAAATCTCTCAGGCACATATAGCAATATTCCAATGATGCCTATGATGCATAATAATAAGCTGAAAAATAAGTACCTCGCGTTCATCTGTACTTTTGATCTGCTATTTGATGTTGTATTTTTCCATTCGGCGGTATAAAGTTTGGCGTGAGATGCCGAGTATTCGGGCAGCATGGCTTAAGTTGCCTTTTGATTCGTCAAGCACCTCTACTATCGCTTTTCTTTCCAAATCGTCTAAGGTGCCTGATGGTTTCATTACCAATTCTTTTCCAATCCCCGGAATGGATTCAAACACACTTTTCTTTAGCTGTTGTCCACCTATCAGTACAGCCCGTTCAACCATGTTCTTCAGCTGACGTATATTGCCTGGGTAGGGTAGTCGGGTAAGATAATCCATAGCCTCTGATTCAATTTGGGGCACTGGAATATTCTGGGCTTTTGCCGTCTGATTTATGAAATGACGCACAAGCAGCGGAATATCCTCTCTCCTTTCGCGTAGCGCAGGCAGATGCAGAGTAATAAGATTAATTCTGTAAAAAAGATCTTCTCGAAAAGTTCGGTCGCTCACCATTGAGGTCAGATCGGCGTTGGTGGCGCTAATCACACGTATGTCAACCTTCCGAGGGATACTGTCGCCTATCTGTTCAAAAGTATGTTGCTGGAGCACCCTTAACATCTTCACTTGACATGTCATGTCGAGATCGCCTATTTCGTCAAGAAATATTGTCCCGGTATCGGCAAGTTCGAAGCGGCCTGCTCTTGAAGACAAAGCTCCTGTAAAAGCACCTTTTACATGACCAAACATCTCACTTTCAAACAATGACTGTGGTATACCTCCCAAATTTACCATTACGAACGGATTGTCACGTCTACGGCTATTGATATGGATAGCCTTGGCTATCATCTCTTTGCCTGTGCCGTTTTCGCCTAAGATCAGCACAGGTGCATCGGTATGCGCTATTCTCTCAACAGTGGAAAGAAGCTCGTTCAGCGATTCGCTTTTACCGATGATACCGGCACGGTCAAACTGAGATGATTCTTCATTTTCTTTGGCATTAAGCTTTATTGCTGTCTGGGTGCGTTGCAAAAGCAGAAGGTTGTTCCAAGGCTTGGTAATAAAATCGTGAGCGCCATGGCGCATTCCTTCTACAGCAAGATCAATGCTGCCCCATGCCGTGATTAAAATCACGGGAGTATCAGGGATTATTATTTTTGTCTTGCACAACAATTCTATTCCTTCCTCCCCACTGGTGGAGCGGCTATAGTTCATGTCCATAAAAATGAGGTCATATTTATTATTCCTCATCTTACTTAGTGCCTCATCCGGGTTTTCTGCATAGTCAACCTCATATCCTGCTCGTTTCAAAAGCAGACCGAGAGACAGACGTATCGCTTTATCATCATCAATAATTAGAATCATATTGCAAAATTAATAAATATTTTGATATGTCATTCGTCTTTGATTGCAATTGCCGGTTGTATTTTCATAGCACGGTAAGCGGGCCACCAAAGACTTAATGTAAGTCCTATAGCTATAATAACAAAAGTAACAAGCTCCAAAATAAATAATTCTATATGAAGGCTTTCGGAGAAGATCTCTATTCGATATGTGTCATAATGGGAAAAACGTGAATTAATAAGCGACCAGCCTATCGGAGCTGCGATCAGTGAGGCAATCACCAGTAAAAGTAGCCCTTCTGAAATAATCCTTTTTAATATATCCTTTGATTTTGCTCCACATACTTTCCTAATGGCTATCTCGCTTATTCTTTGCTGAATTCGAAACCAATATATTCCTAATATCCCGAGGCTTACTATCGTTATCAAAAATATAGCCAAAGCAAATACTCTTCTGGCATTTGTGTCCTGATGCTTCTGTAAACTGTCAGCCTGATCGCTCATTTTTACGAGATTGATTAAGTAGTGGTTACCATAACTCTGCATTGCAGGGCTATTCTCAAATTCTTGACGAAACTTAAGGCCCATTCCGGGTTTTACACGGAGTCCGATGTCGTATTTTGGAACGTCATAGGCATACCTTTCTATGTAAAAGTTAGTGCTCTCAATTATCGGAAGTACCAGCATACCGTCCCGCAAAACGTCATAATCCGATCTGCGAATCTTGTCTATTATATCACCGACCTTAAATTTTTGCCAATTATTTCCTACTGTTTTTCCAACTAATTCCTCAGGCTTTTTGCCCTGCTTTGATGGCACAAGTATATTTGAAATTAAGATCTCACCATTACGAAGCATGTTTTCTAATTCAGCCTCGCTTTTTCCGGTTCGGCTTGTTAATTTTAATACCCTAACCATATCGGGGCTTAGATATCTTACGTTGGCATCATATCCTATTGTATCAGATGGATCTGAATCAAGGAATATCGTAGTGCCTATATGATTGTATGTGTATGGGAGACCGTTAATAGATAGCGCGGCAGCCTCCACATACGGACTTCTCCTAATCTCGCTGATGAGCATTCTTATATCCTGAGCACCTAAGATATTTTCTTCCTCCTCACTCCTTTCAGTATATAAAGGACTGTCAGTGGGATATCTTTCGATTGATATCTTGTACACATTTTCTATGTCGAATCCTTTTTTAAATTGAAGACCATAAATTTCGTTGTATAAATTAGTGGTTAACCACCATATCACAATTGTCACAACAACAAGGCCTATAATGAGCCACACGTTGTCACGCCATTCATTTAGCATCTGGGTAAATAAATTTCTTTTCATCTGCTTTTGATTTGGTCATATGCGGGATTTGTAGATAGCTTCAGCCGGCTCCGTTAAGGATGCCCTCCAAACCGGGAGGATGGCACTTATAAGATTGAGCACGAAACAGGCCGCTATGGAAATAAAAAAATTTTTCCAGGTAATTAGCATGGAAATTTCAGGTCGATTGGACACAAAATCAAGAGCTGCGGGATACCCCGGGGTGATATTGAAGAAATAATCAGAAGCAAAATATGTAGTGATAAGACTAAGCGCAAAACCAATCAATCCACCTAATATAGTGATGATTAAATTCTCACATAAAAGTTGCATTATTATATCTGTTTTTTTTGCACCAAAAGCTCTCCTGACTCCAATCTCAGATATTCTGTGGCGTAATCTGCCTCTCAGTATACAGCATAAATTAATTGCGGGCACTAAAAGAAGAACAGAGTAAGTCATAAAATTTTTTTTGTGGTAATATGAGAGATCAGGTGTTGCATTTCCTCTGATTTCATACTTGCCAAATATTTCAGTGTTATACGGTTGGCCTCGGTACTTCAATTTTATGCTGTCTTTGCCATATTCTTTCTCCATATGTGCAAAGCGTGTCTTTACCTGGTCCTTAATTTCATCCTCATCTACTCCTTCCTTCATCAATATATGTACCCTTATTGATCCAAATTCTTGAGTTGAAGTCTGTTCATCTACCGTCAACGGAGTGTACACCATGCTGTAGGTCGCCTTCATTGACGGAATCACGTCTTTAATTACTCCTTTTACTAAGTGGGGCACTTTATTGATACTTATTTGCTCGCCTACTACATCATCTCTTTCAAATAACTTTTGCGCTACCGAACGTGTAATTACCGCCACTTTTGCTCCTGATTCCACTGAAGCTTCATCGTAAGCGTTACCGTGGATAAAGTTGAAATCATACATTTTCCAGAAGTCAGCGTCAGTGCTATATGAGTCCAAAGGATAAGACATAAGTCCGGGTAGGCCCACATACTTAGATTCTAAATCATTAGATGTATAGGCAAGCTTTTCCACTCCTTTGAGATCTGAATATATTTTTTTTGCGTTTTTTAGTGACATACTTCCTGTACTCCAGAAATTACTATATAGCAATTCATATTGGCCACCATAGAGCATCCGTGAACGGTTGATTTCTGGTGCTACCTCTACAGTAGGGAATTTGTCGACCATGAAGAATACCATCACAAGAAAGATGGATAGGGCAATACCGGTGACAGACACCCATGTCATCATCTTCTGATGTTTCATCTCAAAAAATACTTGTTTTAGCATTTCCATACCGATTTATTCTATTTGTCTGCCATCGAAGAATCGGATTATTCGGTCGGTCATAAGTGCCTGATTTTCGTTGTGCGTCACCATCACGATTGTCCTATTGTCTTCCTTATTTAACCCATGAAGGATCTCCATTACTTCTTGGCCCATTTTGGAATCAAGATTTCCCGTAGGCTCGTCAGCAAGGATAATTTGAGGATTACCCACTATCGCTCTTGCTATGGCAACTCTCTGGCATTGACCTCCCGAAAGCTGTCCGGGATAGTGGCGCATTCTGTGGCTCAGACCGAGCCGGGACAGCACTTCTTCCACTTTTTCTTTACGCTCTTTGGCACTCGCATTTTCACGATAAGCGAGTGGGAGCGCCACATTATCACGCACATTGAGAGAGGGTATCAAGTGGAAGCTCTGAAAGACAAATCCGATATTCATATTTCTAAAAGTAGAAAGTCGGCTGTCGTTCATATTATTTGTGATAGTGTCCATAATAGTGACAGTGCCTTTAGTCGGCACGTCAAGCAGTCCGATAATATTTAGAAGGGTTGACTTGCCGCATCCTGACGGTCCCATAATACTCACAAACTCTCCCTTGTCGATATCAAGATTTACATTTTCGAGTGCCAGAGTTTCAATTTCTTTAGTGCGATACACTTTATCAATATCCTTAAGTGTTATAAGAGCCATTGTAGTCTAATCTGAAATTTTTATTTTTTTACTATTTAAGTATTTTTGCATGTCGTTAATCACGACTTCTTCTCCGGGACTTATGCCGTTGACCACTTCCACTAAGCCGGAATTGCTTTTGCCTAATATCAGATTCCTTCTTTCAAGTGTGTTTCCGCCTGTCTTTACAAACATTGAGTATTCTCCCGGACCTTGATAATAATACCCGTTATTAATTACTGTTGCCTTTTCGTTAATGCCATATACTACATATAGTTCGGTCAACATACCCGAACATAGGAGCTTTTCTGAATCTCGGTCAAGGTTTACTGAGAATTTCACCATTCCTCCATTACTTTGGGGAGAAATGCTGACTATTTGACCATTAATTTTTCTGCCATTGACTATAGCGTATACTTTAGCTCCTATTGACAATTTTGAAGAGTTTGCAACCGATATTTCAGCATCGATTTTGAAATGAGATAAATCTGAAATCACCGCCAATAAATCGCCTGTGTTGATTCGTGAGTCCAGATTATTATTGATATACGTAATGGTTCCGCTCTTCGGAGCTTCTACTATATTGTCGTTTAGAGTGCGCTCCACATCCTCAAGGTTATGGGCGGCAATTGTACTTTCAAGTTGCTTACTGCGATAAGCCATAGCCCGGATTTTTGTTTCATTGGCAAGTTTTACTCTTAATCGTTCCAATTCAATTTGTGTCGTTGCGTATTCTAATTCTGCCGTGCTATCTTGCTCATCTTCCATCTTTTCCTTTAAAAGGAGCAGATACTTTTCCTTAGCTTTGATCTGCATTTCAAGATCAGTCAGATAAGCTGTGGAGGTGAGCTGGAGTCGTTCTAATTCACAATTTATCAAGTTTAACTCATCGTTTGCACGTCTAAGGGATGCCTCAATTGATTGTGAGTTTAGTGTCATCAATAATTGACCGGCTGCCACTGTGTCGCCTTCTTCGAAGTACACTTCCATAATATTTGTAGATAGAGGGCATAATATGTTTTGTACATTTAGAGGGTTTATCTTCCCGGTAGCTGAAACAGTAATCTCCATATTGGCAAGTGTGGCAGTGGACAGTTCAAGTTCGCTTATGTTTATAGAAGGGGATAGATACAATTTAATAGACATAAAAATCATGACAAGAACTATAATTACTCCCGCTGATTTCAAGCATTTTTTCATTATAGCCCTGCGTATTTCTTCTTTTGGTATAGGTATATCCATTATTATATGTAAAAGTGTGTCATATAATATTACTTACAATAATCATGCCAAATAATTAATTTGTTGCTAACTAACTATTAATGTAATATCATTACTGTTGCAAAATGCAACAGGTGTCCGATTTCGGACACCTGTTGTGTTACAGTGTACAATATAAAATGGTATTCTGAATGTGGAGATTAGAATAGAGTTAGAGCTGTAGGATTATGGCATGTCATACCTCCGTCCACAATTATTGTTTGTCCTGTGATGAAGCGTGCATCGTCGGATGCGAGAAAGGCTATTGTAGCACCCACATCATCCGGTTCTCCGAAATAGGGTAGGGGTGTCTGTGATGCGAATACCTGCCTTACATCTTCCGGCAGATTATCTGTGGCAGCTTTGGTGAGAATGAGTCCCGGAGCTACTCCACAGCAGCGTATCCCTTTTCTGCCATATTGTGTCGCAACATATCTTGTAAGATTTATCACTCCGGCTTTGGAAATACCATATAGTGTGCCCCTGAAATCACCGAATATTCCGCCTATTGAAGCCACATTTACTATAGAGCTCCCACTCTGCATCTTTGGCAGGGCACTCTGGATAGCCTGAAGAGTACTTTTCAGATTTATATCCATCGCTTTTTCGAAATAATTCATATCGAGATTCTCTACTGCGCCGTCAAGCTTCAGGTCAGTTCCTCCCACATTGTTTACAAGCACATCTATTTTGCCATATTTGCCGGAGGTGTGTTCAATTGCGCTTTGCACCGATGCCATGTCATTGGCGTCATAAAACACTCCCTCAGCTTTTAAGCCTTCATCAGTTAAATGCTTAACAGTCAAATCCACATGGTTCATGTTATGGCCTGCTATCATCACAGTTGCTCCTTCCTGAGCCATACGTCGGGCCGCAGCATAGCCTATACCGCTTGTCGATCCCGACACAAATACTATCTTGTCCGTAAATCTTTCCATATTCTTTAAATTTTGAATTTTTGACAAATTACAATTTAAAGAAAAAACACAATCCTCTCTGTTTTGGTTTAGTTCATCATATAATATATTCACTTTTAAGCTTTGTACCAGAACATCCGGGTGAAAAGCACTAAAATGGTGTAAATCTCAAGACGTCCTGTAAGCATCACCAACGATAGAAAAATCTTTACTACCCCCGGCATGTCGGCTAGAGAGTCGCCCAATTCGCCCATCTCTATTCCTGTGCCTGAATTGCTGATACATGTAAGGCCGGAAAATATGCCGTCGATCCAGTGGATATCGAAAAACGTAAGCACTACGCCTGTAAATAATATAATCAGACCATCGAGAATAAGGAATGCTATTACTTTGTCGACAAGTTCGAATTTTAGTGTGCGTGTACCCATTTTCACCGAAGAGATAGTGTTGGGCTGAAGAGCTCGCCAAATCTCATTGCGCACGTATTGGAGCATCACCACTATGCGGTCGATTTTTACACCTCCGGATGTGGATCCCGCACAGCCGCCGATAAACATCATTATCATTATCGTGCCAATTGCCAACGAACCCCAATCTTCAAAACCTGCCACCGTAAAACTTGTCGACGAAAGTGATGAAATGGTCATAAACAGTGTGTCAACAAGCATGTCTATGGCGTTGCCGGTAGCACCTGTTATCAGGCGGGAGATCAGAAGCAGTGACATAAAAACACCAATGAAAATAAAAAGGTAACGCAGAGGTTTGTCGTGAGATATGCCTGAGAAGCGTCCGAGTGCGATAGAGAATATCAAAGCAAAATTCACACTGCCCAGGAACATGAATATTGCTGTAATGATTTTGATGTAGTTGGAGTGGTAATGCTCGATGCCGTCGTTGTAGATAGAGAATCCTCCGGTGGCTATTGTGCTGAGAGCGTGTGTAATAGCCTCAAATATATCCATTGGGCCGAGCCATAGAAGAAAAATGCAAGCGCTTGTGAGGATGATGTAGATAGTCCATAAGCTTTTGGCAGTCTGAGATATACGCGGTCGTAGTTTGCCGTGGGTAATGCCGGTAACCTCGGCGTTGAACATCTGCATGCCTCCCGAATGGTTGAGCATCGGTATCACAGCCAATGTGAAAAGGATTATTCCCATACCTCCAATCCACTGCAGAAGCGACCGCCACATTTTTATACTATGGCTTAGGCATTCTACATTATCTATTAATGTGGCTCCTGTGGTTGTAAGCCCCGACATCGCCTCTGTGAAAGCCGTGGCAGCAGGGTAGGGGGTGGCACACAAAATGAAGGGCAACATGCCGAAAAGCGAGAACACTATCCACACTGATGCAGTGAGGAGAAATCCTTCACGCTTGGAAAGAGACTTGTCGCGTGGACGCACCGCCCTTGACATAATAAAGCCGCAGGCAGCGGTGAATATCATCGTGAACAGAAATGGTCTCCAGTCGCTTTCCTGATAGAGGAGACCTACGCCAAGCGGTATGATCATGAAAAAGCTTTCGATCATCACAAGCCAGCCCATAACCTTCACCAACATCAGCACATTGATTTGTCTGTGTTGCTTCTTTATTCTTCCACTTAGCATTTTCGTAAAAATCAGTTAAACAGCTTCTCCACTTTGTGCAAGGCTCCGGCGAGATAAAATACCACCACATGGTCGCCTGGTGCAATCCATGTATTACCTCCTACAAGCATTCCTTTGCCGTCGCGAACGAGTCCGGCGAGAGTCATGTCGCGTGATAGTTTTAAATCTTTTACAGGTGACTTTGTGATTTTTGAGCCTTCTTTCACTTCAAGTTCGGCCACTTCGGCATCAGTCAGCGCAAGACATTTTGAAGTAGATGTGTCATTGTCAAGCAACAATTGGAATATGGCTGCCGAAGCCAACAGTTTTTTATTGATAACTGAACCGATATTTAGGCCTTCGGCTTGTGACACATATTGAATGTCCTCCACTTCGGCTATCGTTTTTTTCACACCTGTCTCCTTAGCGGTAAGGCATGACAGAATGTTGGCTTCGCTGCTTCCCGTCAGAGCTATGAATGCGTCGAAGTCTTCAATACCCACGTCGGTAAGGGTCTCTATGTCGCGTCCGTCGCCGTGGTACACCTTTACATCGCTGCATTTCTCAGGCAGTTCGCGGCATTTGTGTATGTCATGGTCGATAACCGTGAATTTATATTGATTTTCGGCCATGTTGATCAGACGCACGGCAATTTTGCCGGCGCCCACTATGAGCACGCGCCGTATATCATAGTTGGCTTTGCCAGTAAGATGTAGCAATTCGTCTACATGTTCGCGCCTGGCTGTGAAATATAGCACGTCGCCTGACATAAGCATGTCGTCGCCTCTCGGGATGATGGTTTCTTGGTTACGGCGTATTGCCGACACATGGAAGTGATGGTTGGAGGTGGCAAACTCCATAAGACGCATACCGCATATTGGAGCGTTTGAGCGGAGTTTAACACCCACCACAATGATTTCGCCGTTCAAAATCTCATACCAATGCCTTACCCATGGTCTTTTGAGCACAGTCATTATTTGCTGGGCTGCCAAGTATTCTGGGTAGATGAGATTGTCAACTCCCATGCGCTTGACAAACTCAAGATTGTGCGGCTCCATGAAGCCGTAGTTCTCAATTCGCGCCACTGTACGCTTCGCACCGAGACTCTTTGCCATGGAGCATGACACGATATTAGTTGACTCTGATGGCTGAACCGAAATGAACAGATCGCAAGATTCTACGTGGGCTTCGCGCTGTGTGTTAAACGATATAGGGTTGCCGGCTACTGTCATGAGGTTGTATTTGGAGTCGAGAAGGTCGAGCTTTTCGAGATTCTCGTCTATTATAAGAATTTCCTGTTCCTCATTGGACAGCAACTTAGCCAAGTGCGAGCCCACATCTCCTGTGCCGGATATGACTATTCTCATTTGACTGCTTCCTCGATCTTGTTGTATATTGCATCGCTGTCAAGTCCGCAGATAGCCTTAAGTTGAGCCACTGTGCCCTGAGTGATAAAATTGTCCGGTATGCCAAGCACTGTCACTTTGTTGGTGTAGCCTTTGCGGGCGAAATAGTCTGTAACAGCGGTACCCAGACCGCCTTTCACGGTGCCGTCCTCCACTGTAATCACGGGCATTCCGCTGCGTCCTACGGTATCGAGTATTTCGTTGTCAATGGGCTTTAGGAATATCATATCGTAGTGAGCTGCCGATATTCCTTTGGCTTTGGCGCGTTCAACTGCGGCCTTTGCCTCGTCGGCTATAGTACCTATCGTAAGTACAGCCACTTGATTGCCTTCGCTCAATTGGCGACCTTTGCCGATAGGCAGAACCTTCATATCGTTATGCCAATCGAGATTATGACCGCTGCCGCGGGGGTATCTTATGGAGAATGGAGCCTCGTTCTGACTGAGAGCGGTGAACATGAGATTTCGCAAAGTGTGTTCGTCTGCCGGGGCTGACACTATCATGTTGGGGATAGTGCTCATATAGCTGAGGTCAAAAGCACCGTGGTGAGTTACGCCGTCCTCGCCTACCAGACCGGCTCGGTCGATGCATATCACTACCGGCAACTTCTGTATGGCCACATCGTGAATCAAATTGTCGAAGGCTCTTTGCAAGAAGCTCGAATAGATGCCCACTACCGGTCGCAGTCCGTCTTTTGCCAAACCGCCCGCAAATGTGACAGCGTGCCCTTCTGAAATGCCTACATCAAACACTCTGCCAGGCACGGCGCTCTGCATTATGTTGATTGATGTACCAGATGCCATAGCGGCTGTGATAGCAACTATATCGGGATTTGCAAGCGCGAGTTCTTTCAGTGTCTCGCCGAATATCTCCTGATACTTTTTAGGCTTGGAAGGGTCGTTACCAGTAAGGATTTCTCCGGTATCCGGATCAAATTTGCCCGGAGCATGCCAGATAGATGGCATTTTCTCAGCCGGAGCGTAGCCTTTGCCCTTAGTTGTGCGCAGATGCAGAATGCGAGGACCAGTCATCGGGCCTATATCTCGCAGTATCTTCACAAGTTTTAGCACATCGTGTCCGTCAAAAGCTCCGAAATATCTTATTTTGAGTCCTTCAAATATATTGTCGGTGTGCGACAACAGAGATTTAACGCTGTTGTTGAATTTCAGCAGCCGTCCTTTGCTCTCGTCAGTTATCAGATTCATCTTCTTTAGTGCTTTATAGCCTTTGAATCTGAAATCGTTGTATGCTTTGGTTGTGGTGAGATGCGACAGGTAGGATGACAAAGATCCCACATTGTCATCAATTGACATATCGTTGTCGTTGAGTATTATAAGTAGGTTGTTGGGCGTGTTGGCGGCGTTGTTAAGTCCTTCAAAAGCCAGTCCGCCGCTGATTGACGCGTCACCGATTACCGCCACAACGTTGCGTCGGGGCGATTCGTTCTTCAGCTGGCTTGCAACCGACATGCCGAGTGCGGCAGAGATGGAGTTGGAGGCGTGTCCGGCAGTGAATGTATCGTATTTGCTCTCTTCCGGACTCGGGAAACCGCTAATACCGCCGAGTGTGCGGTTCGTGTCAAAGCGGTCGCGGCGCCCGGTAAGTATCTTATGACCGTAGGCTTGATGGCCTACGTCCCACACAATGCGGTCGTATGGCGTGTCAAATACATAGTGGAGAGCCACCGTTATCTCCACGGCTCCCATGCTCGACGCAAAATGTCCGGGGTGCGTCGACAGCTGCTCGATAAGAAAACTGCGAATCTCGCTGCACACCTGTGGTAGCTGCTCTTCCTTAAGTTTCCTTAAATCTGCAGGGGAGTTGATCTTGCTCAATAGTGGATATTTATCATCTGTGGTCTCCATTCTTCACATATTTTTTATACATGGGTACGAAAATAATAATCGCCGAAGCGATTATCCAGAATATATGATATAGTGTGACTCGTGGCGCACTTTTGAGCATCGCGTACACCAAAAGCAGCCAAAAAACACCTAATATCGCAAATCGTATGATAACTGATGTATTCATATCGTCTGCAAAATTATATAATTTATTATACATTTCCAAACCAAAAATGCCCTTTGCGTTGAATTGTCGTGAACATTATCGCATTTACAATTGTTTATACAACCAAATCAACTATTAACGTTTTACAACTATGTCAGACAGAAAAAACAACACCCGTAATCTTTGGATAGCTATCGGCGCGGTAGTACTCATCATTTTACTTATCGTTTGGCTCACTATGGCAGATTTGGCCGGTGACACCGACGTGGCAGCTTGCATAGCCCCTCTCGCAGTGTGACTGTAAATTCGGTAAAATTCCCACTTTTCGGCTTTGTAATGTCAAATTAAATTATTTTAAACGAATTAATTTGCATTACAAGCCAAAATGTGCTAATTTTGCCGAAATTTAGAATTGGTGTGTCCGATTCAGTTTTATTCTGTTTATGTCAAAGTCCAGAAGGAAAAAGATATCGTCGATAGGTTCCCAGATTTCCACAATAATAAGTGTGGCTCTTGTGCTGCTCATTGTGGGACTTATTATATTGGTGTCTTCCATCACTTACGGCGCGAATGATTCGCTTCGTGAAAATGTAGCCATCACTGTGCGTTTGACTACAGATGCAGACTCCTCCCAAATCGCATATCTTTCGCGTACTCTCTCTAATCAAGCTTATGCAGCGTCCGTCCACTATACATCAGCTGCTGAAGTGCTGGAAATAGAGAAGAAATATAATGCGGATATTATAGAAGTGTTAGGAGAGAATCCTTTTGCCGCCGAGTTCGAGATTTTCTTGGAGCCTTCTTATGCCAACTCTGCTGATATCAAACGTATAGCCAGCGAAATTCAGAGCATAAATGGCGTAGATAGCGTCACCTACTCATCTGAGGTGATTGACAATATCAATAGTTTCTTATCAAAAGCTACTCTTTATCTGTCGATTCTTGGGGTGGGGCTTTTAATAATTTCTTTGGTGCTGATTTTCAACACGGTGAGTCTCTTGGTGTATACGCGTCGATTCATAATCCATACAATGAAACTTGTTGGAGCCACTCCCGGCTTCATCCTTAAGCCTGTAGTTTGGTCAGGCGTAGCTCTTGGTTTGATATCGGGCATTTTAGCCTCGGCTGCAATCCTTGCTCTGTATTTCTACACATTGTCGCAAGGTGTGGCTGTGCTTATTTTTGTAGATATCGCCCACACTGCGGCTCTTTGCGGCATATTGGTGGTCATAGGCATCGTGTTTTGCGCTTTGGCTTCGTTTATTGCAGCTAAAAGATACATCGGATTCTCTTACGATGACTTATATATGAGTTAATTAATATAATCTTATTCCAATTTATAATGATAGAAACTAATCCATCTCAACTGCCTCAGGACACTGAGAATAATATGCCGCTAATGCGCAATAATTTCATTGTGATGATTGCAGCCGGCATCATGATAGTGTTAGGTTTCATATTGATGACGGGCAGCTCGTCGGGTATTGACGAGTACAATCCTGAAATTTTCAGCACACGCCGTATAGTTGTAGGACCATTTATCAGCTTCCTTGGCTTCGTGCTCATGGCTATTGCGATCATCATACGTCCGAAAAATAAAATCTGATTTTACCCATACACCGATAGTCAAGGCGCGTTCTGAGGCTATTGGTATTAATTTTTGTTTAAATGGATACATTACAAGCGTTTATCCTTGGTCTTGTGCAAGGTCTTGCCGAGTATTTACCTATTAGTTCGTCAGGCCATCTCGAAATCTTCCGTGAGATTCTCGGTATAGAGATGTCGGGAGCGGATAGTCTTGAGTTTGATGTCACGCTCCATGTTGCCACTGTGCTGAGTACTATCGTGGTGCTTTGGCGTGAGTTTATTCCCTTATGCACTTCGTTCTTAACGTTTAAAAAAGATGAGAACACCAGATATGTATGGAAAATTCTCCTCTCATGCATTCCGATTGGTATAGTGGGCCTTCTTTTTAAAGATAAAGTAGAGGCTTTCTTTGGCAGCGATCTTCTACTTGTAGGTGTTTGTCTTTGTATCACAGCCGCACTCTTGGCTTTTACATATTTCACTCCTAACATCTATGGCACACGCGGACACAAAATCACATTTAGAGACGCTTTCATTATAGGTTGCTCTCAGGCAGTGGCAGTGCTTCCGGGATTAAGCCGTTCGGGCACAACGATTGCTACCGGCCTTTTGTTGGGCGATAGCAAAGAAAAGGTGGCTCAATTCTCCTTCTTTATGGTTATTATACCTATTCTCGGCGAGGCATTGCTTGGAATGAAAGATCTTATAACTGAGGGTGGTTCCGGACTTGTTGGATTCAACGCCCTTATCGTAGGATTTCTCACAGCTTTTATTGTGGGTTGTATTGCTTGTAAATGGATGCTCAATATAGTGAAGAAAGGTAAGCTTATATGGTTTGCACTATACTGTGTGATTGTGGGTGTGGTGTGCATATGCTACTCGTTTTTCAACTAAAAAAGGATATTAGTAGCATATACTCTATTTTATCAAACAGAGAATGAACTTTATCGACGGAGAAATCCTATATATAGACAAACCCTACGGCTGGACATCGTTTGATGCCGTAAAGCGTGTGCGCGGTGCGCTAACACGCCGTATGCAGATGAAAAAACTCAAAGTGGGGCATGCCGGAACGCTTGACCCTCTTGCAACTGGCGTGATGGTGGTGTGCACCGGGCGGGCGACTAAGCGCATCGAAGAACTCCAGGCTGGAGTGAAAGAATATGTGGCTGAAATGGCATTGGGAGCCACCACGCCGTCCTTCGACATGGAGACGAAAATTGATGCCACTTATCCCACCGCACACATTACAAAAGAACTTGTTGAGAGCGTTCTGAAGCAGTTCGTAGGCACAATTAGTCAAGTGCCACCGGCTTTTTCTGCCATAAAGGTTGACGGAAAGAGAGCTTACGAATCGGCAAGAAAGGGCAAAGAAGTAGAGCTTAAGCCCAAGACTCTCGTAATCGACGAGATAGAACTCTTGGAGTTCTCTCCGCAAAAAATCAATATAAGAGTGGTATGCAGCAAAGGCACCTATATACGCGCGCTTGCTCGAGATATAGGTGAGGCGCTTGGCTCAGGTGCCTATCTTACGGCTTTGAGGCGTACAAAGGTGGGCGACGCTCGCATTGACGACTGTCTCTCTATCGACCAGATAGCCGAACTCATACGTACAGTAGATATTACTTATCCAGAAAATTTCTCAGACAACACGAAACCTGAAATAATATGAAGTTATCGCAATTTAAGTTTAAAGTTCCGGAATCTCTTATCGCACAGTATCCCGCTCAGCCGCGCGACGAGTGCCGTCTTATGGTGGTCCACAAGCGTACAGGCGATATTGAGCATCTGATATTCAAGAACATTCTTGGTTTCTTTGGTGATGGCGACGTAATGGTTTTCAACGATACCAAAGTGTTTCCCGCCCGTCTATACGGCAACAAGGAAAAGACAGGAGCGCGCATAGAGGTGTTCCTCCTGCGTGAACTCAACGAAGCCAACAAGCTTTGGGACGTATTGGTGGAACCGGCGCGTAAGATACGTATAGGCAATAAGTTGTATTTCGGTGACGACGAGTCAATGATTGCCGAGGTGATTGATAACACTACATCCAGAGGACGTACACTGAGATTCCTTTACGACGGGTCGCACGCCGAATTTAAAAAGGCTCTGTACGCTCTGGGCGAGACTCCTCTGCCATTATATATCAAGCGTCCGGTAGAGCCTGAGGATGAAGATAATTACCAGTGTATCTTCGCTGAAAAGGAAGGTGCCGTAATGGCTCCGGCTGCAGGTATTCACTTTACACGCGAGCTTCTCAAACGCCTTGAGATACGCGGCGTGCAGCAGTCATTCATCACCGTGCATTGCGGACTTGGCAATTTCCGTGAAATTGACGTTGAGGATCTCACAAAGCACCGCATGGACTCAGAGCAGATTTTCGTTTCGGAAGATCTTGTAAACACTGTCAATGCGGCTAAAGACGAGGATCGTCAGGTGTGTGCCATAGGCACTTCGGTGCTCCGCGCTATTGAGAGCGCTGTAAGTATGGGCAAGCATATGAAGACTTATGACGGCTGGACCAACAAGTTCATCTTCCCTCCATATGATTTCAATGTGCCCACATCGCTGGTCACCAATTTCCATATGCCTTACTCTACTATGCTGATGATGACATGTGCCTTCGGCGGCTATGACGAAATTATGCACGCCTACAATGTGGCTATTGCAGAGGGATACCGCTTTGGTGCATACGGCGATGCTATGCTGATTATTTAAAAAAGAATTATTCTCACTCAAAACTTAATATTATGGGAAAAACGACAGCTGATATCGATTGGAAAAATATTCCTTTCGGATATATTCCTACTGATTACAACGTAAGATGTAAATACGCTGAAGGCAAATGGGGCGAAATCGAAGTTTCTAATTCGCCTTATATCGATGTGCATATGGCAGCCACAGGCTTGCACTATGGACAGGAAATCTTCGAAGGTCTCAAAGCCTTTAGAGGAAAAGATGGCAAAATCCGTATCTTCCGTCTCGAAGAGAACGCAAAACGTATTGCCGACTCAGCCAACGGTCTGCTCATGGCTCCAATCACCGAAGAACTCTTCAAGGAGATGGTGATTAAATGCGTTCAGCTCAATGCTCGCTTCGTGCCTCCTTACGGCACTGGTGCTTCGCTATATATCCGTCCTCTCGAGTTCGGCACATCGGCTCAGGTAGGCGTTAAGCCCGCTAAGGAGTATCTTTTCGTGGTGTTTGTAACTCCCGTAGGCGCATACTTCAAGACCGGCTTCAATCCGAGCAATATCTGCATCATGCGCTGCTTCGACCGCGTGGCTCCCAACGGTACAGGTCGCTGGAAGGTAGGCGGCAACTATGCAGCTTCTCTTGAGGCAGGCGAGAAAGCTCACGAATTGGGATATTCGGCAGTGCTTTATCTCGATCCGAAAGAAAAGAAATATCTTGATGAGTGCGGACCGGCCAATTTCATCATGATAAAAGGAAATAAATACATCACTCCGGCAAGCAATTCTATTCTACCGTCCATCACTAACAAGAGTTTGCAGCAACTCGCAAAGGATATGGGTATGGAGATAGAAGCCCGTCATATTACAGTGGACGAACTGGAAAACATTGATGAGGCTGCTGCTGTCGGCACTGCCGCTGTAGCTTCTCCCGTAGGCGAAATTCATGACCTTGACACGGACAAAAAATATATTGTGGCTAAGGACGGCAAGCCTGGTCCTGTAGTGACCGAACTTTACAACCGTCTGCGTGGTATTCAGTACGGCGAAATCGAGGATGTTCATGGCTGGTGCACAATTGTCGACGAAATAGAAGAGTAATGATTGACTATCAAAAAATAATTGATAAATATTATCCGTCAGGGTCGCGCTTGCGTGCGACCCTGATTCTTCATTCCACGCAGGTGGCAGATAAGGCTTTGGAAATTGGCGCCTCCAAGCATCTTGATCTATCCGAGGATGATATTAAAGCGGCTGCCATGCTTCATGATATTGGAATTTTTAAGACACACGCTCCTTCGATTTTCTGTGAAGGCTCAGAGCCGTACATTTGTCACGGCATTTTGGGCGCGCAGCTCCTTCGAAGCGAAGGTGTACCTGAATATATAGCACGGGTGGCAGAACGGCACACCGGAGCAGGCCTCACACTGGAAGATATAGAAAACCAGCAATTGCCTTTGCCTCCCGGCAATTATATGCCCGAAACGATGCTGGAAAAATTGATTTGCTATGCCGATAAATTCTTCTCAAAGAGTGGCGATATGAAAGAAAAATCGTTTGACCGAGTATCTCGCTCTATGCAAGCCCACGGTGATGATTCTTTAAGTCGCTTTATGCAGCTTCACCACCTCTTCGGATAAAAAATGAATGGAATCCTTAAAAAAACAGGTAATATCAGTGAGTGGAATGTCTATAGATAATCAGTCATAATTTGTGACATGATGAGTGCCGCTCGGCGCAAATCAAGAGGCTCCTGAATACAAATCTTATAGCTCTTATAAGTCTTTTAAATTATTATATATCAAATGAAAAAACTTTTATCGAGCACAGCATTTATTCTTGTATTGTCAATTATAGTCGGAAGTATAATCGGCTTTTTGATAAAATTACTGCCCGAAGGTGGGGTCATCGTAGCAAGGGAGACACTGATGTCACTGAAAACTTTTACAGGACAGATTATTTTCTTCATGGTGCCACTGCTGATTTTTGGATGTGTTACCCCTTCGATTACTCGACTTAGCGGAAATGTGTCTCGTCTATTGATTTTCACCATCGTATTGGCGTATCTTTCGTCTATCGGAGCGGCTATGTTCTCGCTTGCAGCCAGTCATTTTGTGGTGCCGTTGCTTGATTTTGGCTCACAACAACCTGTAATAGATCTTCCTAAGAAGCCTTTAGTTAATATCACATTTCCTACAATGGACACAATGTCGGCTCTTCTTCTTGCAATAGTTGTAGGTCTTGGGATCGTTTGGACTAAATTCACGGCTGCTGCTAAGGCGATGGAGAAATTTCAGGATATGATTCTAATTATCGTAAAAAAAATTCTACTGCCTTTGCTGCCTGTTTTGGTTGGATGCAATTTTGCTTTGCTTGCCTATACAGGCCAGATTGCTAATATGGGAATATTCCTTCCTGTTATTGCCATAGTAGTGGTGTGCCAGTTGATATGGATTGCAGTGATGTATATTGTTGCATCGATATACACCGGAAAAAATGGCTGGCAGGTGCTTAAATATTATCCAAAAGCATATTTTACAGCGTTAGGATCAATGTCCTCAGCCGCCACTTTGCCTTTTGCGCTTGAATGTATAGCCAAGAGTCCGATTGTGAAAAAAGAGACTTACGACTTTACATTGCCTCTTTTCTCAAATCTGCATCTTTGCGGTTCAGTAATTGCTGAGATGGCCCTTGTCACCACTACGTATTACACATTATTTCACACTTTACCTTCATCAATAAATCTCATAATATTTGCTATAGTTGCCTGTGTAATTGCCATTGGTTCGCCCGGTGTGCCCGGCGGATTAAACGTGGCTTGTTCTACTATTTTGGGCACAATCATTTTAGGCGGTGGTGAAATTGAAACTTTTATAGGAGTAATGACAGCGATTTACACAGTTCAGGATGGCTTCGGTACCGCTTGCAATGTCACAACTGACGGTGCCTTAACTCTAATTACCGACAAAGAGATCTCCAAGGTGGAGCATTCAAATAGATAGGGTTATGAAATAATGCTTTCTTGCCAGAGCATTTTAAGCAAAAAATGTTGTTTGTATAAATCAATTTGATAAAATGCTCTTTATGCAGAGCATTTTTTTGTAAAAATGTTGTTTGAGAAAAGCATTTTGGCTCTCCTACATACGCATTGACACCACAAAGTTAGTATCTCTATTTCAGGAACACAATAGTTTTTTCATACAAGTGTTGTGAATAACCAAGCTACCTTAATTTTCAGGTACTACATAGTAGTCGCAATTAAGTCTTCGAATTCTCTTGAGATCATATCTTTGTCAGCAGCAGAATAATAATAGTGAGTAGAGTGGGGAAGCTCTATCAACTTTACATTGGTCATATCCTTGAAATAATTGCCTGATGAAATAGACACCATTTCATCTTCGCGTGAAAGCATTACCTTGACAGGACATTTAACTTTACTGAGTACATGTTGCCTGATTCTGCGGCTCTCTTTAAATAGTTCAAGATAGCGTGCAGGCCATCCGTAATAGTGAAAGGGATTGAAATCCAGAGATATTCCATAAGAATCTTTGGCAGCTTTAGCCACTTCACTGTCTGTATGTCCGGTAACTACTTTGGCAGCGTTAGTCACCATATTTAATTTAGGCTTTATACGTAGAGGCGGATTCATCAGAAACAAGCTTGACACAAAGCCTTTCGCTGCTTGGTCGATCATCAGTAAACAGCCCATCGAATGACCTACACCAACAACCATCTCGCAATTTACTGACAGCTCATTGACACACTCTTCTACCTGTTTTTTCCAAGCACTCATTGAGGCGCGTGAGAAGTCGAGAGCATTGCCGCCGTGACCTTGCAGCACGATTTCTCTCAACTCGTATGTGTTGGGCACTAAAGGCTTTATGGACTCAAATATCTTATTGTTGCCAACAATCCCATGAACGAACACAATTCCGTTTTTTCTCACCTTATACTTCTTTAAAATGAAAATTATGACTATATTGATTAAGGGATCAAAAACAATCACCACTATTTGTTAGTTTCTGTCATCCTTTTTGTCGGGAAAAGACGGGTTATGAGGTCTGGACGGTGCATACGTTTTAGCGAACCGATAATATCTTGGCGGTAGGTTTTGTCATACCAGAAAAAGTATTTTCGCTGAGCGAGCTTCTCAGCTTGAGTGTGGGCTGTATAGATTTTTTCACCTGTATATGGGTGGTATCCGCTGTAATATATCTCAGTAGCCACTGTCATAGGAGTAGGGGTGAAATCCTGCACTTGCTCAAGCTTGAAGTTCATTTGTTTGGTGTCAACTGCCAGTTGTGCCATGTCCTCTTCCCGGCATCCCGGATGACTCGAAATGAAATATGGTATCAATTGCTGATTTAGCGCGAATTTCTTGTTTATGTCATCAAAGAGATCGGCAAATTGGTGGAATTGTGCAAAGGATGGCTTGCGCATAATGTCGAGCACAGTATCAGATGTGTGTTCAGGTGCGACTTTCAGTCGCCCTGACACATGATTGCGAATCAATTCCTCTGTGTATCGGCGGTTCACAGTGTCAGTTGCTTTGTTGCCGGTGCGATGCATAGCCAAGTCGTAGCGCACGCCGCTGCCTATAAATGATTTCTTTACGGCGGGAAGAGAGTCAACTTCGTGGTAGATTTCAAGCAGTTTGGCATGCGAGGTATCAAGGTTTTTACATGGAGCAGGATGAAGACACGAAGGACGCATACACTTCTCACAGATGCTTTTGTCCTTACCGCCCATAGCGTACATATTGGCTGATGGTCCGCCCAAATCACTGATATACCCCTTGAAATCATCCATTTGAGTCACAGCTTTTACTTCACGCATAATCGACTCCTTAGACCTCGAAGCGATAAACTTGCCTTGATGTGCGGATATCGTGCAAAAAGCGCAACCACCAAAGCAACCTCGATGAAGATTTACGGAATGGCGAATCATCTCGTAGGCCGGAATACGTTTGCCTTTATAGCGGGGATGAGGAACACGGGTATATGGAAGATCAAAAGCTGCATCAATTTCTCCTGCCTTCATTGCCGGATACATTGGATTAGCTTTCACCACTTTATTGCCGTAAAGCTGCCAGAGTGTCGCGCCGCCGTTCATTCGGTTGCTCTGCTGCTCGATATGCTTGAAGTTAGCTGATTGCAGCCGTTTGTCACGAAGGCAGTCGTCATAGCTTGTGAGAATGATATTATTCTCATCGGTTGCAACAGGCATTTGTGATGAAGGTAACAAAACCACCGATTGCCGCAAATCGTTGATAGCGGAAATCTGTTCACCATTGTCCAGACGATTGGCAAGTTCTATAATCGATCGTTCGCCCATACCGTATAGCACCATATCCACCGGAGCGTCGAGAATGATTGACGGGCGCAAACGATCCTGCCAATAGTCATAGTGCGAGAATCGCCGCAGCGAAGCCTCTATACCTCCCGCCACAATTGGCGTATCTGGAAACAGGCGGCGAAGAATCTCAGAGTACACTATCGTGGGATAGTCGGGGCGCATATCGCATCTTGCGTCAGGTGTGTAAGCATCGTCGTGGCGTTTGCGTCGGTTGGCAGTGTAATGGTTGACCATCGAGTCCATAGCTCCTGCCGACACCCCGAAAAACAGGCGCGGAGCTCCGAATTTTTTGAAATCCCTTAGGTCGTCGCGCCAGTTGGGTTGAGGAACGATAGCCACCTTATATCCGGCTGCTTGCAATGTGCGGCCTATAACAGCTGCGGCAAATGACGGATGATCCACGTAGGCGTCTCCTGAGAAGAGCACTACATCCACATAGTCCCATCCCAAGGCCTTCATGTCCTTTACCGAGGTGGGGAGAAAGTCAGCAGGCTTATGCATAATTCAAGAATTGATTTTCTCTTCGATTTTTATTATTTCGTCACGTAATCGTGCGGCTTCCATAAAATCCATATCCTTGGCAGCTTTCAGCATCTGTGACCGCAGTTGCTCCACATGGCGAGCCATCTCGTCCTTACTCATATAGCCCACCACAGGGTCGGCAGCAATATCCACCTTTGTAGAAAATTCGTTATTGTATATGGCGTTTTTCTGTTTTTTGCTCTGCTTTCCCTGTTGGCGCTTTTCATGGGCATTCGTCTGGCGAGGCTGACGATATGACGATGTTGACGGAGTGTCTTCCGGTTCGTCAATACCGATTATCGCATTGCGGGCTTTCACTATGGCCTGGGGCGTGATGCCGTTGTCCTCGTTATATTTAAGCTGCAGTGCGCGTCGGCGTTCCGTCTCGTCAATAGTCAGCTGCATCGAGTCGGTGATTTTGTCAGCGTACATTATCACTTCTCCGTTTATATTACGTGCAGCACGACCCACAGTCTGCGTAAGCGACCTGTGGCTGCGCAAAAAGCCCTCCTTATCAGCATCGAGGATAGCGACAAGCGACACTTCAGGCAAATCAAGACCTTCTCGCAACAGATTCACTCCCACAAGCACGTCATACGTGCCTGCGCGCAGGTCATCGAGTATCTTTATTCGGTCCATCGTGTCCACATCGCTATGAATATAAGCCGTAGAAACTCCCATTTTTGTCAGATATGTATTGAGCTCTTCTGCCATACGCTTTGTAAGAGTAGTTACGAGCGTACGCTCTCCACGTTCAATGCGCAAGTGTATCTCTTCAAGTAGATCATCTATCTGGTTGGTTGACGGTCGCACAGTGATTTTCGGGTCGAGCAGCCCTGTGGGACGTATCAACTGTTCTACCACCACACCTTCGCTTCGCTCCAATTCGTAGTCGGCAGGCGTGGCTGAAACGTACACTGTCTGAGGTGTGAGGCTCTCGAATTCCTCGAATTTTAGTGGTCGGTTGTCAATGGCTGCGGGAAGACGGAAACCATACTCCACAAGATTCATCTTTCTGGATATGTCGCCTCCGTACATTGCTCTAATTTGCGGCAATGTCACATGACTCTCATCAATTATCGTAACGAAATCTTTGGGGAAATAGTCAAGAAGACAGAATGGGCGCGTACCGGGTTGCCTACCGTCGAAATATCGGCTGTAATTCTCGATTCCGCTGCAATATCCAATTTCCTTTATCATCTCCACATCGTAAGTCACACGCTCGTAAAGACGTTTGGCCTCAAGTTCCTTCATCTCGTTGTTGAAAAAATTCACGCGTTCACCGAGGTCAAGTTGAATTTGGGCTACTGCTTCTGCTTGGCGAGCGGGAGATGTGACGAAAATGTTTGCAGGAAATATGTTGAATGAGTCGTGCTTTCCAAGCGAAACATTGTCATTTGGATGAAGTGTCGAAATCGACTCAATTTCATCGCCCCAGAATACAACTCGTAATATTATTTCCTCATAAGCGAGCCGTATGTCCACAGTATCGCCTTTGGCACGGAAGTTACCACGCTGAAGATCTATATCGTTTCGGGAATATAGAGCATTTACGAGCTTGCGCAGAAATTCATTACGTGATATCTGTTGTCCAACTTTTACTGTGATAGCACTTGAATGGAAATCTTCCGGATTGCCTATACCGTATAGGCATGACACTGAAGAGACAACGATCACATCTCTACGCCCTGAAAGCAGAGCCGAGGTCGTAGCGAGGCGCAGCTTGTCTATCTCGTCATTGATCATCAGATCCTTTTCAATGTACTTATCCACCGAGGGAATGTAGGCTTCCGGCTGGTAGTAGTCGTAGTAGGATACGAAGTATTGCACCGAGTTGTTTGGAAAAAAATTCTTAAACTCGCTGTAAAGTTGGGCGGCAAGTGTCTTATTGTGGCTTAGCACGAGGGTAGGGCGGTTGACACGCTCTATCACATTCGCCATTGTGAATGTTTTACCCGACCCTGTCACACCTAAAAGAGTCTGAGCTGGAGTCCCGGCATTTATGCCTTCCACCAACTGGTTGATTGCCTGTGGTTGGTCGCCTGTCGGTTTATAGTCTGATTCTATTTTGAAATTCATTTATATTCTTTCCTTTATTCCTATATGTAAGGCTTCTTAACCCTGATTATTCAAGCTTTAGAATATCTATTTCCGATAGTCCGGTTGCAGAAGAGATCTCCTCTACTGAGATTCCAAGCTTTTTCAAATTGCGGGCTATGTCTATAGCCTTATCGTTAGCGCCCTCAGCACGTCCCTCAGCACGACCTTCAGCACGACCCTTTTCTTCGGCAGAGTTAATAGTGTTGTAATAATCCCGCATATTTTTTAATGATATTTCATAAGCTAAACGCTGTTCCGGGGTGAAATGAGCTATCTCTGCCACTTTAAAGAAGCGTTCGAAGATTTTTGCGCGAAATTCTTTAGGCTTACTCTCGAGTTTTGCAAGATTCTTAATCAAAAAGAGCCAGTAATCTTCAAGACTTTGAAGCTCACTGATTTCTTTGTTGAATTTAGGCATTTCTAAATATATGTATGTGAGCTTATTGTAAAACACATGGTGAGTGTCAACATCCATAAGACGTACCACATGCTTAAATGCAGGGTTACCAATGTACTGAGACATGTTGAAATTTAAGAACGAAACCGTGTATATAGGCGGTAGACTATAATCCCACTTGCCTCTCTTTGCCACAGCCTGAATAGGAAATGATGAATAGTAAATCGTTCGATCCAAGAAATAGCGCTGGTAGGCGTTTTGCATCTCCACTATTATATGTGATCCTTTTGTCGTTTCGCAATAGAGGTCGTACACCGCTTTTCTGTCATCAGGACTTTTCCCGAAGATTTCTGTGTTGTTATAGGATATATCAACAATTTCTTCTTCGTCCTTAAGCAGCGAGTTAAGAAATGCTATAAGAAACTCTTTGTTGGCGGGAGTGCCAAAAAGAAGCTTAAATCCGAAATCGGTGAAAGGATAGATATATCTTTCTCTACACATAAACAAAATCTATTTTTAATTACAAAGTACAAATATACGATATTTCCTTAGATATTCAAAGGATAATTGCATGCCCGTCACACATATTAACGAAAAAGTGTAGGAATCAGTATGAGAAGGAGAGGTTGTCAACCCACAGCGTGCTGCCAGTGAAGCGGGAATTTTCCACATCTACCGACACCGGCACTTCCGGATCGTCAAAAGATAGCCCATCGGTGCGGGTAGATGTGCAGAACATCACTCTTACCTTTGTTGCAGGCTTATAGAACACATCATAGTGCAATGGAAGGTTAAATGACCTGAAATCCGGCGCGTTGGGGAACTCCATTCTTGCCGTTGCCAAAATGGTCTCGTTGCCCGACGAATCCACATTTACCACTTCTACCTTTACCCATCCACAATCTGACGGAGTGTTAAGGTCAGGGATATACTTAAAGTATCCGTTAAGCGACGATGGACGCGAGCCAAAGCTTATACCTTGGGAATAGGTCTCTGTACCGGTGTCGGCATTATAATGATATTCACCCAAATATAGATAGCCTGCTGATATATGGTCGATAGGGGGAGTGTGGGGGTTGTATGGCAAAAAATCTCCTGGTTCTTGGGTATATGGTTCTATCTCTTTTCCCGAATGTGACCAGCCCACAGAGGACAGACTTATGGATTTATTTCCTGACACTTTATAATTATAGTCAATTTTTGCCGATGGCTGCATGTACCATGAGTTGTGGTTCTTTGCCCTGGTGCAGAAAGTCTTTGCATTGACCGACGCCCATCCTTTCTTTGGCCAGAACACCAACACGTCATCGAAATTCTGTTGGTTGTAAATTGCGAAGGCTGTGGACGAGTATTTGCCTCCCGAAGGGAATTTCTTGTATTCTATAATTTTCTCTGCGTCCTCAAAGTCGCCGTCGGGCAGCTGTTGGGCTTTCTCGGTCTTTATCTGTTTTTTCGCTACATATTGGTCGGCAATCACCTCTAACTCCACTGTGTAGGATGTGCCCGCATTGAAGCCGGCGCAATATAATGAGCCTTCCTCAATATTCCTATCAAGAATGGCTATCTCCTTGCCGTTTACTAATATGTGGGCGTAGCGTGTGATTGCGGAAGTGATTTGTGGCGAGTCAGCCATGACATTCACCATTATGGTAGTAACGAATGGGTCGATATTCAGAGAGTATTGCGGCACTATGCGCTCCACCTTGGTATAGAGTTTGGTTTTGTCCATGTAATCCACTCTTATCGGTACAGGAGCTATTCCGTCAGGTAATTCAAACGAAAGTGTCATTCGGTTAGTGTAATTGTCGTCGGTTGCCTCTACGATATTCATTGGTGTGGGAGCGGGTGTATTGCCGTCATCGATATATACGCTGAAATCCTTTGTCTCAACGTTGTTCTCATTAAGCACGAGGGTAAGGGTGGCAATATTTTCGCCTATTACAGCAGGGGAAATTTCTAGTTCGATTATCTCTACGCTGTGTATTGACGCGGCGAGGGTGGCAACGTTTGACACTCGTCCAATATTGTCTGTGGCTTGAAGCATGAAGGTTATCTCCGAATTGTCCTCTACGCTTAGATTTTCCAATAGGACGGTGAAATCGATGGCGGTAGTTGTCGCATCAATGCTTGTCATTGACAGTCCTGCGTCCAAAAGACGATCTGCGTTAGTGAGAAGGTCGCATTCGTCGGTCCACGAAACGAGAGATGGGGTATCGCTAATGGTGGTGAGTGTAAGGTTGCGAAGTTTCGTCGGGGAAACCACCTCCATTATCAGCTTTGATGCGGAAGGGAAGCCTTCTGTGAGCGTTACGTTTTCGCCGTTGACGAAGCCTTTGCATGTGACTGTCGGTCCTGTTGCTGCCATAACGTCTTCAGTGAGTTCAATCACAGATTTGTGTCCTTCACATTCGGCTGTCACTGTGCCGTCGGCATAATCTAAGTTGATGATGTAAGAAGTGTCGGCCGTTGTTGTAATTTCTAATCCTGACTCTACAATGATTTTGTTATCATCAGATGATGATAAGATTATGGCAAAGTCTGTCAGTCCTGGCATTACGTAGGCTGGAGATTCCGTCTCTTGTGTTATTTCCACATACGGAAAGCCGGCACTGTGGGCCTGTACGCATCCGTCTGGAAATCTCGATGCAAAGGCGGCGGTACTTTTCACCTGCACCATGGCCTGTGAAAGTTGGCACAGAATATTCACGTTGGTGAGCCTGTTGTTAGCTACATCAAAATCCTCCGAACCTATATAGCACGGACAGTCGAAGCCTTGTGTTCCCTCCGTGCCGTAAACGGCTTTGGCGTGGTAGACACCGGCATAATAGCCTTCAAGATTGGAAAACTGCTTATAGTCAGACCATGTGTGGCTGTATTTTCCGTCCTCCGAGCTTATGGTGAGAGCTATGTCTTTGTCAGGGGATATTTCAGCTGCTACCTCAACACTCACTTGTATATGCCCAAGAGTAAAGTCAAGGGTGTTTTCGCTTGTAGCGCAAGAAAAGAGCGAAGCAGCTGCGACAACGATATATCCTATGTATTTGAGGCTCGTCATATTAGATTATATTATAAATGAGGCTTTATTTGGTCGGCAATGGCTTTCATCCCTGCCTGCGATGGATGCCCTTTCTGTTTGTCAATATTTTCCAGTTGTACGTTAGTAATGCCATAAAGCTCGCAAATTTTGGCCTGAGACGAAGTCACATCCTCCGATAGCTCGCTGTTTACTACGTTGATAATTCTGGCTTTTGGATAAAGGGCTTTGAGCTGGTGCATCATGTAGGCAAAAGCCGGACGGAATTGTGAGAGGTCTTCTTTGGTCCATCCTTCATATTTGAAGTCTCCTATAGGTGATTTAGCCCAAGAGTCATTTGTGCCCGAAAGCACAATGATAATATCGGGGTTGCCTAAGTTGCCGAGACGGAATATAAAAGCTCGGTCTGAAAAGTCTTCTTTGCGATAGCCGGTGGTGCATACCGTTGCCCCAGAGTAGGAATTATTGCGCTCCAGCTCCATGTCGGTGTCTTTAATAAGTTGTTTCCACCAAGTTTGTTCAACATCCTTCACGTCATTTTCTGCAGCTGATTTATTATCAGGATTATTGTACCAACTTAAATTGGTAGAAGGTGACATGTATCCTTCGAATGTTGAGTAGGAATCGCCGAGAATTGACACCTTGGTCTGTGCAATGGCTGCTATTGATGCGAAAATCACACATGTCAATGTCAATAATTTTTTCATAAACGTAGAGTATTAAAGGTGATACTTTTATTTCAAGCCTGGATAAGCTTCAATAAGGTAATTTTTCAGCACTTCCGAGAAGTGTTCGTTGGCGTCGCGAGTATATCTTACTTCTGTAAACACCTGGGCCAATGTCTCTTTGCCGTTTTCTGCCACGTATTGCTTGCTGTCCTCACGCGCCTCTTTTTCGGCATACAGTTTGTCGATGTCGGCTTCTGTGTAGTCGTGGTATTGCTCAGAGTGCAATATAGCTTCGAGCGGCAAGCGTCCGTCTTCCCGTCCATTGTCTGCCGGATAGCCAACAGAAATAGTGATTAGTGGCACTACACGTGTGGGCAGCCCTAAGATTTTTGCTATGTCGGGGGCGTTATAAGTAGTGGTGCCCAGATAGCAGCAGCCGAGGCCGTTTATTTCTGCTATGGTGACGAATTGCTGCGCAAACACCACGGTGTCAATAGCCGCCGTGACGAGCGACTGCAGATTATCATAGCCAGGTTTGGCTCCGCGCTGTTCGCACCACTTGGTGAATCTGTTGAAGTCGGCGCAGAATGTGAGAAGCACCGAGCAGCCTGTGGCTTGCGGCTGATTGAAGTGGGTCGGAGCGAGTTTTCGCTTCATTTCTTCCGAGCGTGTCACGATCACGCTGTAGAGCTGCATATTGCCTGTGGTGGGGGCATGCGATGCTTCGAGCAGAAGCTGGTTGAGTGTTTCGTCGCTCACATTTTGTGAGGTGTATTTACGTATTGTGCGGCGGTTGGCGAAGAAATCCATAATGTATATGACTGAAATTTTCTTATATTATTGTGAAATTATTATTTGCTGAGTTTCGTTGACGGTAGAGTCCGACACGGATATGTGTTCTTCGATCTTTATCGTGTCAATGTCGTTTTTATTTTTCCTGTTACGCCATAGTTTAGACAGAAATCTGAAGGGTTTGTCGAAGTCTTTTCGATAGAGAATACCCACGCCTTGTGTTGTCTGGGCTGTGCGTAGGTAGTAGTTCTGGTCGTTGTAGCGATTATATGCTTTCAGGCGCCATACTCCAGTGCGGTTAAGCAGATATTCCAAGTCGAAATCTCCTACAAATTGGTTAGTGTTAAGCGATTTGTCGCGATAGCCTAAATTGCCGTTGAACAGCA
Source organism: uncultured Bacteroides sp. (assembly GCA_964546885.1). Taxonomy (GTDB): domain Bacteria; phylum Bacteroidota; class Bacteroidia; order Bacteroidales; family Muribaculaceae; genus CAG-873. The sequence goes on along the minus strand of CAZJKZ010000004.1, from coordinate 36,166 downwards.
GGCGGTTGTTGAGTAATGACGACGACAGGGTCACGTCAACCTCTACATCTGAAAAGTCGCCTCTATCGCTCCTAAGGTTCGGTGCAATGCTCCAGTTGTCACTAAGTTTTCCGAGCATGCTCGACAATTGGCTCGACAGCGTGGACGAAGCCACTGACACGAGTTCATTACCCTTTGTCGTGGACATATAGTCGGGAGTATAGAAGCGAGTTAAGGCGAGGAGATAGAGGATTTGGCGGTTCATCATATCTTCAGTAGAAACGATAGAACGCACCTTGCGGTAGACGTCTTGCGAAAGGGTGGGAAATTCGAGGTCAAAGGCTATGTCGGGTTGAAGCATACTCCCCGACACCTTCATCAAGGCTCGCACGGGCACGATAGTGCGATTGAGTTCCTTGTCTTGTATAAAGCTTTCGTCGAGGTCGGATAGATTGGCGTTGACCTGGAAATAGGCTTCTATATTGAGCCTTGCGTTGTAGGGGTCGCCTGAAAATGATATGCTGCTCTCCGGTTTTATGGTGAAGTCCCTGCGTATTATGTCTTGGAGCGTGAAATTGTATGTGCCTTTGTCGAGGGTGTATGTGCCGAAAAGGCGCATATCGTTGTCGATAGAGGCATAAGTCATGCGCATATTGCCGCTTCCGTTGGCTTTGATTTCGTCGCCGCCCACGGGGTCCATCACTACTATCATCTGAGCTGCCGGTGTGATATCCACGATTATGTCCATATTGTAGGCGGTGGGCTCGTCGATGCTATTGCCTGATGCTCTTGACTTGGCCCATATCACTTTGTCTGGTACGAGAGTTTTGTTAAGCAGCGAGTCTCTTGCCGGGGGCAAGGGGGTCACATCTCTAAAGGTGATGAACTGGTATTCGTCGGCATCCAGACGGTCGGACAGAACGAAGGTGAAGGTGGAGTTGGGTGCTGTTGTCATTCGAGCGCCTATGTCCACCACTCCCGGCTTTCCTTTTACGGTGGCTGAGCCGTTGCCGAAAATTTTTCCGTACCAGTCCGGACTCAGCTTGCTGTTCACATCGTAGCATAGGAAATCGTGGGCGTCTGTGATATTGAAGTCAAATGTCGCGTTGTGAAAAAATTCGTGCCCTACGTAGCCGTTGAGTTTTGCGCTGTTGCCGTAGTCGTCTTTGAGTATTATGTCTTTTAGGTTGATGCGTCCTGGCCGGATGTGTATGCTGTCGGTTGCGTAGTACCATGTGTTGGTGAAGTCGATTTTGATTTTCAGATCCTCAGCGTACACGTCGCCGGAGAGGTCGATGTTCTTGAATGTGCCATAGAGATGGGCGTCGCCTGACACATAGCCGTCAATATCCGATGTGAACGCTTGCATGAAGGGCTTCATAAAGCCTACTTTCACATGGTCGGCCACGATTTGCAGGTCGAGCGATTCCGTGGGTATGCCTATATAGCCGTTGATGTGCGATTTCTCTCCGCCGGGAGCCACAATATCTGCGTCGAAGTTGAATTTTGTGCCTCCTTCGGCGAGGTTAAGCCGCACGTCGGCGTCGCCCAGGGTGCAGTAATTGTAGCCTATGGATTTTACGCTCAGATGATCGCATTGTATGTTGGGCTCTTTGCTGAATATCGACGAGGCCCTTATCACGCCTGTGGCTTGTCCGGATATCAGGGCATTGTCTATCTCAAGGGTCTCGAATATATTGATAAGCTGTATATTATTTAGTTCTACCGATATCACGTCCAGGTCGCTCACTCCTGCCGAACCGTCGATATTGATGCTTTGAAATCCTGTGTCGAGGGCGAAGTTGCGCACGGCCAGCAGATTTTTGCCGTAGAGAATGGATGACGGTCGTATTTCCCATATCTCGTCGCCGAAGTTGATTTGTCCGGGATTGAAGTCCACTCTTGTCACCAGGCCGATTTCATCGTTGTGTAGAAATGAGGTGGTGAAGTCTATCGTGCCGTTGATAGGAATGGCGCGCACTAAGCTCCAGTCCATATTTGTGTGGAGTATGCCGTTTTCGGCGTTGATATTGACCACCATATCCATGTTGCCTTTCTTTGTGGGTATCAGCGAGGTGAGATAGAGCAGTCCTTTTTTCGATTTGCTGTCGAGATCCACCACAAGCGAGGTGCCTTCGATTACGTTGTTGCCTTGTAGCACCCACGGTGCGTCGAATTTCAGAAAGGCTTTTTGTGCCGGTTCGTTGAAGATGCCGTAAAGGTAGGCTGCGTCAACCACCGAAACAGGCAGATTGAAAAATTCGGAAAGGCGGTCGGTGTTTTGCAGCGAGAAGTCGAATACGAAATCATTGTCATCAGGGGCGATGGCTATGTTGGATTTGGCTATGGAGTCTTGACGCTCATTGATAGGCACGATATCGGTGAACATATTCACAAATGCCTTCTTCAGAGTCGAGAATTTATATTTTCCGTCGAGCGATCCTTTTATGTAGTCGGAGGCTACGGTGATGCGCCCTTCGCTCGTCACGTTGTCGGCTTTGAGGTTAAGGAGGTTGAGGGTTAAAGATTTTGATTTGCCGTCGGCGAATGAAAACTGTGTGATGTTGGCGTCGGCAATGAATTTATCGATTGACTCTCCTTCGGCTGTAAGTGCCACGTTGCCTTTGGCTGCGTAACCTTGATATTTGTCGATAAGGTGCAGCACGTCGGGGCGCAGATTTTCTAAGTTTAGGTTTGCCGATAGGCGGTGGATTCTTTCCATATGGTCATAGTCCGCGTCGGCGTGAAGCGTGACGTTGGGGTCGTTAATATCAACCTTTGCGGTTATGGCATTGCCGGCTATGTTGGCGATGGCGTCAATGTTGCGGTAGCTATAACCTTTATAGCCGAATTTGTCGATATTCGCTGTCACATTGCCGTCGAACTTCTTGCCGTCGTAGCTGCCGTCTGCGCTAACTTTTGCCCATAAGTTGCCTAATCTTTTGTTGGGCAATATTGTGCCTAGTTGCAGACTGTCGATTTCGACGTCGGCTTTTATCAGTGTGGCATTGCTATTTTCGGGTCTGCGGTAAGTGCCTTTTAGGTTGACGTAGGCAATGCCTGATTTTACTGTGGCAGCTACACTGCCGCCGGCCGCCGAACCGTCGGATTTGATGGTGACAAGCGTGTTGTCAAGCGATTTGAGTATTTCAGCTGCCTTTGGACTGACATTCACCGAGGGATAGCTCAGAAATGTGTTTATGGCGTTGCGGTTAGTCTTGGCTTCGAGGTTTACGTTTTGTAAATGTATGGTCGAGGGTGAGGTGTAGTCGCATATTTTGCCTTTCAGTTGCACCGACAGCATTTCGTTGACCTCTTTAAGAATGAGTTGGCTGACTTCTATAGTGTCGATGTTTCCTGAGGCTTTTAGCTTGATGTCCATGTCGTATTCTGCGTCAGCCAAGATGGGTACGAACGGCTTGAGATCGGAAAGCACGATATGGCTCCCGTTAGTAATCTCCACCGTAGCTCTCTTTTCTGCCCCTTTGCGGGTGATATCCTCAAGGGTGGAGAGCTTTGAGGTGAAGTCGGCGAAATTCAGTCGTGATTTGCCAAGCCGTATAGTCAGGTCGTCTACACCCAGCTTTTCATTGTCGAGCACTATATTTGCAGCGAGCTTGTTGAGCGTGATGCCTGAAGCTTCGCGCATACTGAGTTGTCGAAGGCGTATCTTATATGCTTCGTTGGAAATGACGGGAGCGAACACGCTGAGGTTCAGACTGTCGACGCTGATGTGCGAGGGATTGAATTTACCGGGAGTCTGCGGCTCTGACCATACGTCGTAGGTCATTGAGCAGTCGTTGAGCGTCACGTCGTTGATTCTCAGCTTGAAGATGGTCTCTTTATCTTGCTGGTCGTCCTTTTTAAGCCGTTTTATGATCTCGGCGATGTTGAGCGGGGCTTGTTTGTCGGCTTTGTAGAGCCTAAGATTTAACCGGTTGATTACGGCGTAGTCAATTATTATTTTTTGCGAGGCAATAAAGTCGCCCATCTCGAAGCGCGTGTCGATGGATCCGATGCTCAGAGCCGTACTGTCGAGGTCGTCGCGCACGGTCACATCGGTCAAACTCAATGAATTGAAGGGCGCAAATTTTACCGCTCCGATGTTTACCTCCGTGCCAAGCAGCGCGGACAACTCTTTATTGGCTACTGAGCACAAATACTTTTGTGCCCAGTCAGATGCCAATATTACGTATAATAGTGTAGGTATGCCAATGACTAAAAGCACCAGCGTCATTAGTAGTCCGCGCAGTGCTTTTATTACTCTTGCTATTTTGTGAAGGGTAGGTAATGCCAATGGTTCCTGATTAATTGTTAGCCGTTAGTCTGATATTCATATCGCTTGATCGATCTCTTGGGAGTCTTTTTGAACTCTTCCTCCATTATCCTCTTTCCTGCAATCTTTGAGTAGCTTGGCAGTTTTGAGTTGAGTGTCGCTATGTTGGCCTCCATCGCTTTGTCAATCTCTTCGGGTGTCATAGCTTTTATCTTCTCGTCGTCCTTGTTGGGATATATGAGGGCTATGAGTTTGTCTCCTTCTGATATAACAAGCGATTCTCCTACGCCCGGAAGCGTGTTTATCATATGTTCTATCTCTTCAGGATAGATGTTCTGTCCCGACGGGCCGAGAATCATGGTCTTGGCACGGCCGCGGATATAGATGAATCCGTCGGCGTCGCGTGTGCATATGTCGCCGGTGTTCATCCAGCCGTCTTCGAACACGGCTGCTGTGGCTTCCGGGTTCTTGTAGTATCCGTCCATCACATTGTCGCCTTTCACCCACAGTACGCCGGGCTTGTTCTGCGGATCCGGACTGTCGATTTTGCACTCCATGCGGTCCACTATGCGTCCGCACGATTGTGGACGTTGCACATCCCAGGGAGCGTAGGCTATCATGGGTGCGCACTCGGTCATGCCGTAGCCCACAGTGAATGGGAATTTGATGCGGCGCAGAAATTCCTCCACTTCGCGGCTGAGACTCGCGCCTCCTATGATGATTTGCTGCAAGCGGCCGCCAAAGGCGTTGATGATGCTTTTGCGTATTTGTTTCAGTATGGTGTCTTTTACGAAGGGCAGCTTCAGGCCTATGCGCATGGCGTTGGTGTCGAGCTTGGGAAATACGTTGTTGCGTATGATTTTTTCTATTACCATAGGAACGGACACCACCAGCTTGGGCTTAACTTCGGCCAGTGCGCTGAGCAGCACGCGCGGGGTGGGAAGGCGAGAGATGAAATGGATGTGGCAGCCTTTGCTGAAGCAGTGGAGCAGATCCACCATGAGTCCGAACATATGGGCGAGGGGCAACATGCACACCACGCCGTCGCCGGGCTTGAGGAAGGTGAGGCCGTCGATGCAATATTGCAGGTTGGACCACAGTGCGCGGTGCGATAAGATCACGCCTTTCGGTGTGCCGGTTGAACCTGACGTGTAGTTGATTACTGCCGGTGCGTCGGGCGAGAGAGTTGCGTACTCTACGTCGTCAGCAGTGAAGCGTTCGGGGAATTTCTCTCCGAAGAGCATGTTGAGGTGGTAACGCGCTTCTTTTACTTCCTTCTTTGTGGTGTATAGCACAGCATAGTTGTATAGGTCCACCACGGTTTGCATCTGTTCCAGGCTCTTTGCATCAAGATCTTGCCACATCGTTTTGTCGGTGAAGAGCATCTTCGCGTCGCTGTGATCCACGAGGGTCTGCACGCTTTCGGGGGTGAAATCGTGGAGTATGGTCACAGCCACAGCCCCGTAGGTGATGGTGGCGAGAAATGACACCGACCAGTGGCTGCTGTTTTTCCCGCAGATGGCTATTTTGTCGCCGGGTTTAATGCCGGCTTTGTTAAATAGAATGTGCAGCTTTGCTATTTTTCTTGCCACGTCGCGGTATTGCAGTTGGATGCCGTCGAAGTCGGAGAGCGACATTAGATCCCAATTGTCACGGATTGCCCATTGTATATATGCGTTCAGATTATCTCTCTTTTTCATAATAGTTGAGTGTTATTTAGGTGCAAATTTAATTATTTTTTTTATATATAACACTGTTTTGTGCTGTATTGACGAATATTTGGCGTTTTTTTTCTAAAATCTTGCCTTATTCGGGTTTTTTGCAAGAAAAAAATAAAAATTTTTGCCTTGAAATATTTACTATAAAGAAGAAATTTTGTAATTTTGGCGCGATTTTTCAAACCTTATTTCTTCACCAAGTATGCATCTACCATTTCAGATTAGGCATATAAAAGCTGAAAAGTTGCGCGCACAGGCTCGCGACTATGTGTTCATTGTTCTGGGAATAGCCTTGTATTCAATTGGTTTTACGGCATTTATCCTTCCTCATAATATTGTGATAGGAGGTATGGCGGGTTTCGCTACGCTTGTGTACTATGCGTCTTTTAAGCTCTTCCCTGTGGCTATAACGATGTACGTCACCAACTGTTTGCTGCTTATCATGGGCTGGCGAACGTTGGGCAAAAGCTTCGTTGTCCGCACACTTTTTGGAATGACCGTCCTTTCGCTCATAATCGGTTCGTTGGAGGGTTATTTTACATCTCATCCGCCGATAGTGACGAGCGAGCTAATGAGTGTGGCTGTAGGAGCAGTGTTGTGTGGCTTCGGTATCGGTCTGTATTATAGCCATGGCGGCACTTCAGGTGGCACTGATATCGTCGCCGCGCTGCTTACGCATAAGACGGATATGAGCCTCGGCAGGGTGCTGATGGTTGTGGACGTGTCCATTGTGGCGTTGTCGTTCTTCTTGCCATTTGACGGGGATATGGAGCTGCGTGTGCAGAGCCGCATTGAGACAATTCTGCTTGGTTGGCTTTGTATTGCTATATATTCATCGATTGCTGATCGATATGTGGGCTTGGAGTCGCGTACGGTGCAGTTTATCATCTTGTCTGACGAGTGGGAGAAAATTTGCTATCGTATAACTCATGAGACGGGTCGTGGAGTCACATGCTGGGACGGCACAGGATATTGGACCGGCAACACCCACAAGATGATGATTGTGTGGTGCCGCCAGCGCGACATGCAGATGATATATCGAATTGCTTACGAATGCGACCCGCATGCCTATGTCACAAATTCATATGTGGATAGTGTCTACGGCAACGGATTTGATGTGCTGCGCATAAAGCGTAAGCGGTAGACCTTCGAATGCAAAGCCGTGGGTTATTGGACCGTTATGAGATTATTCCTGCCTGAATTCGGCGAGGGGAATAACGTGGTTGTAGTCGGTCCAAGCAACATATTCAAATCTGTCTTTTATCCTGCGTGCCACCACCACAGTGTCGGTGGGTTGGATGTTACCCAAAAATTCGTAAGAGTCGCGGCCGATCACCAGCTCTTTGCCCGATGTTAACCGGAGCCTCACCTCGCTGCGGGTAAGCACCACGTCTTTCACCGCATAGTCGGGCATTACCTCTATCCCTTGGCCTCGTAGCATGGCGGCGTGTATGTCTTGGTCATCGAGCTGGCAGTTGAATTCTTTGATTACGGGTATCGTATCGATATTCATAAGATGCCATTGTGTGCCTACACTGAATGGCGGAGAGCTTTCGCCTAAATCGATTGATAGGGTGGTACCGGTAAATGTGTACGTGCATATCTTATGCGAGCTCTCGCACGTACCCGACAGTTGCACTTTGCCGTCGGGCGAGAAGGCTAAATATCCGATGCATTGCAGATCATTGTCATTGAGGTCCACAGAGAACAAAGCGTAGAAGCCGCTCCTTTTTCGCCTTGCCTCTATTGCCAGCGCCATTACTGTCAGCTTGGGATTTTCTGTGAACCAGTACGACCTTTCGTTTATTCCGGGCAAAAGTACGAATGACGATAGTGCTTCCTGATAGCTGTCGGGCGAGGCATAGTACATAAGCAGCTTTCCGCCTATTGCGACACATCCCCATAGCGTCGAGGCGTATTCTTCAATTATTGGTTCGTTGCCTATCATGTCGATATATTCTTTCCCCTGGTAGTTGTCCGGAAATATCTGTCTCAGCATGGTTGCCAAAGGTGTTATCACCCGTTTGCATTCTTCTATGTACGTCATGTCTTTAGAATAGAACGTTACAAAACTTTTCCTCACGTAATAATAAAATAGCAAGCGGTAGAATGCTATGGGCGAATCATGCCGGTATCTAATCAACACCGGCAAATCTTCTTCAACAAATTGCTTGGAAAATAGCGTATAGTCGTCATTGATTAAGCTCAGCACTATTTTTGCCGGCTCTTTTCTCGCGGATTCGTGTTTAAGCCTGCCCGAAAGATAGTCATAATCGTTTAGCAATAGGCTCATTTGCCCGAGGGTTTTGTCGTCAATGTTTAGTCGGTCGTTAAGGAGTTTGCAGAAATTGACAATCGACGCACTTTTGGCTTCTCCTCGCGCTATGCGGTAGAGGGTGCTTTTTGTATTGTATCCTAATAGCATTGACAAGGTGCCCAAAGAGGGGGCTAAAAGTTCGCTGTTGACTATTTGCTTCAATAATTCAAATCTTTCCTCCATAACAACAATTCTAATTATCTTTCAGGTGTTTTGTAAGCAACCGGTAAGATGTGGCCGCGAATAATGATGCAAAAGTATGAAAAATCATTCACCGCTTCTCATTTTTCTGCTGCGAATTATGAAAAAGTCTCAATTTTGAGACTTTTTGAGATGAAATAATCTCTTCGTTACAAATAATTGGAGATTGATTTTAAGATTTTCTTAAAATGAAGAAGTATTGATGTGTCTTCAATGTTAATTATCAGCTGTGTCATAATACAATCTTTTTATTGTCAATGCAAAGATATTCTTTTTTCACAATATACCAATATTCACAAATAAAATTCAATAATTTTTGAAAATCAGCGGTTAGCTCGCGAAAAATTAGTAAATTTGCAGGTGCAGACCCTAAGTGTATACGCTATACAATCATCAAAATATGAGAATTGATATTGACTACATAAGAAACATTGCATCTCATAACGAGGGCGTGGATGTTGAGTTCAAAGAGACTACTGGACAGTTGAACCGTGGAATGGAGACATTGTGCGGAATGATAAATGGCAGTGGTGGCATAGTAGTGTTTGGAGTCAATAGCAAGGGAAAGTTAATAGGTCAGGAGATTTCTGATAAGACAACTCGTGATATAGGTGATGCACTTAGACGATTTGATCCAGCAATAGATATTCAGCCGCAGTATATCCCGGTGCCCTATTCTGATAAACATTTGATAGCCTTTTGCTCAAACGGTATGGACAGCGACAAGCCATACATGTGGGATGGCAAACCCTATCAACGTCACGATAGCGTTACTACCGTAATGCCTCGTGAGCGGTTTCTCCGTTTGCATGAGGAACAGATGGGGTTGATATACAAGTGGGAGCGTAAGGTTAACCCTAATTTGACTATTGATTCTCTCGATGACGATTTGATACATAGGGTAGTCGAGGGAGGAATACGAAGAGGCAGATTAAGCGACGAAGCCAAGAACGATAACACACCCACCATACTAAATCGCTTGAAATTAACACGAAATGGAACATTGCGAAATTCTGCCGTCATCTTGTTCGGAAATGATTTGACTGACTATCCCCAGGCTCTTCTTCGTCTTGCGCGATTCAGAGGCAATGATAAGAGTGAGTTCATTGACAATAGACAGATATACGCCAATATCTTTGAGTTAGCCTCGGGAGCGATGGATTTCTTTTTCAAGCACTTGTCATTGTCGGGATCCACTCACAACAGAATAGAGCGCGAGGATGAACTGGAAATACCTTACGATGCACTGCGTGAGGCTGTTGTAAATTCGCTATGTCATAGAGCGTGGCAGCAAGAAGCCAGTTCGATAGGCATAGCAATATATGAGGACCGCGTTGAGATAGAGAACGCAGGTCGGTTTCCGGCCACCCTATTTCCTCAGCGTTTGACTGCAGAGGAGGTGTCGGAGAATAACAATACATCCTTACCACCGAATCCTGACATCGCTAATGTAATGTTTATCGGAGGATTGATTGAGCATTGGGGGCGTGGTCTGTCAATGATGAACAAAAAGTGTGTACAAGTCGGATTGCCAAAGCCTCAGATTATAGACAATGGCTATATGGTCAAAGTGATTTTCTACCGACATAAAAATGTAGAAAGAACACCAGTTGAACACCAGTTGAACACCAGTAGGACACTAGCTGAAGAACAGTTTAATGAAATCTCTACTGCTCTGATAAAACTTATTGAAGCGATTGGGTGTAATTGGTATTCGGCAAAGGAATTGAGAGAAAAAATGGGTTTTAAGTCCAAGAGTTCTTTTATAAAGAACTATTTGAATCCTGCACAAAGTGTCGGTATTATCCAGTTGGAAGATGTAGAAAATCCCCAATCCCCCAATCAACGTTATGGTTTGACTGAAAAAGGCAAACAAATATTCAATAAAAAGAAGTTATAACACTCCTGACATCGGCTGCGAGAAAGCGTCTGAGCCGTCGGTATGGTGGTCGAGCAGTGTTCATGCTACGCAAGCGACTAAAGGGCGATGATCTCGGACTCGATGAGTTTTTCGCCGGACTTGTCTTTACGCAGGCCCACACCTGGCCATATCCAAATTCGAAAAAAGGCTCAATTTTGAGACTTTTTGAGATGAAATAATCCCTTCGTTACAAATAATTGGAGATTGATTTGTTAAATTTTATGCGTTTGCCATGTTTTTTATTCAAAAGTGTTGTTTTATTTGTAAACTTTTTCTATTTTTGTCAAATGAAAGGAGAAAGAGAGATAAAATATTATAAGGATTACTTCATGTCATTTTACAGCTCACTTGAAGCTGGTGCACAAAAGAAGTTTGACTATTCTCTTGCTATGTTAAAGATACAGGAAAGAGTAAGCGAGAAATTTGTTAAATATATTCGTGAAGGCATTTATGAAGTAAGATCTAATCATAATGGTAATATATACCGTGTTTTTTTCATATTTGATGAAGGCAATATAGTATTGCTCTTTAATGGATTCCAGAAAAAGTCCCAAAAGACTCCGGAGAGTGAGATAAAAAGAGCTATTCAAATAAAAAATGAATATTATGCAGACAGAAAATAAAATAGGAAGCTTCGATGCAATTCTTGATGAAAAGTATGGTAAAATTGGCACTCCCTCACGAGAGGAGTTTCATCGAGAAGCATATGCATATTGTATGGGACAGATGGTAATGGAGGCGAGAAAAAAGGAGAGGATGTCACAGTCCGAACTTGCCGCCAAGATTGGAACTAACAAAACATATATTTCAAGGATTGAAAGAGGTCTTATTGAGCCTGGAATTGGTATATTTTGCCAGATTGCCAATGCGCTTGGCATGAGATTGGAGATGGTTAAGATCCTCAATTAGAATATTTACAAATACGTGAAAATCTTCCTTGATTGACATGACTTATCGAAATGGTGAGTCGTGTCAATTGAATATTTATGTTTGGCTACGGTTACGCCGTTTAGCCAAAATATACATGCGTCCTACACGACGCCTCTCTATCTAGGTCGCTAACACTGATATCCTAATTATGAAAAAGTCTCAAAATTGAGACTTTTTGAGACGAAACGCCCTCCTGACACGCGAATAGTTGGTTTTATTCTATTGGCGTGTTAATTTTGCACCGTCAAATAGCCTAAGGCCTTGGTCTACGACATATTTCTATATTACATAATAGATAATTAATATTTAACAAAAAATGCAAACTAAATTATTATTAATCATTTTCATTCTTGGAATCGGAATTTCACCGATTAGTGCGAAATCACCACAGCAATCGAGAAAGGCTGAAATAGATTACTCTATAGTTTACGATAATGCTAAGGGAAAAGTCAAGAAGAAAAAAATGAAAAATGGAGACTATTATGTAGGAGAATGGGCCGGTGGAGAAGCTAACGGCTATGGAATGATGCAGTACGTTGACGGATCCACTTATACTGGGTATTGGCTCAACGGTAAACCTAACGGCGATGGAAAGATGAAATACGTTGACGGATCCATTTATACCGGGTCTTGGCTCAACGGTGAACCTAACGGCTCCGGAGAAAAGACATTTCCTGACAAATCTTCTTATGTGGGAGAGTGGGCTAATGGCTTGTTTAATGGTGAAGGAAAAATGCTTTTTGCCAATGGAGATGTATATTTTGGCAATTGGAGTTATGGCAAGCGAGAGGGTATAGGTGAAATGTGCTTTGATAATAGCTTAACCTATAAAGGACTTTGGAAAGATGATAAGATTGTCGGTGATGGACATATTCAGAATAAGGAGTATGAGTATAACGGCACTTTCTCGTTTGACTATGATCCTGAAAGTGGCTGTCCTCAAAATATTATCTTTGAAAAGGGTGCACTCTCATTTATGAAACCGGTTAAAACAACGAAGAATGGAGAGTGGAGCGACGGAATGACAAAATTCGTTGGAGAAACGCAAACACCGATATGGACGTTTGTAGGAACTATGATAAATGATGATTTTTCTGATGGTAAGCTCACTTACAACGATAAGGATTGGGGTACCTTAAAAGGAAAGTTCAAAGATGGAGTGATTTTTGATGGAGAATCCGATGGCTTAATAAGTAAGACTTATCTTTGTGGTATGTCTGCCAAATACTATGGGGATTGGAAAGCTGGCAAGTTTATAGGAAAATTTGAAGGAAAGATACCTGGTAAAAATTTTGGCTCTTTCAAATTGGAGGCCGATAGTGCTGGAAAGGTCTATGGTTCTATCATTACTACCAATAACGCTACCTATACTGGAGAAGTCAAAGATATGAAGTTCGATGGCAACGGTGTACTAAAGTTTCCTGATATAGAGTATTCTGGCCTTTGGAAAAATGGAGAATGGATAGAAGGTAAAGGAGAAATCAATAATGGGTATAATGACCCAATCATTTTGACTCGTTCCGGCCACGAACTGATTGTAAAATCCCCTGATAAAAATCTGTCTGGCACATACACAATGGCATCCTTTGACCTAAGTAATCCTCTTTTAGAGATTAAGGAAAAATATGAGATAAAGAAACAGGCAGAAATGCAGAGATATTTCGATGCAAATTATGCCGGATTGATTTTCAAAGCTAAAAATGAATCATTCGACAATTCGGCAGAGAATGCTTTAGCAATGTATCTGTTTCAGGCCAAGACAGATGCTACTATCATGCTGCTTCCAGGATGTAAAGCGGCTCTGGTAACTAGCATGACGACGGCCAGCACCGAACCATATGAAAATTTATTTGCCGGCATGATGGATGGTTCAAAAAAGATATACGATCTGAAATACGATGCTTCATCCGGAGATTTCATTGTTGAAGGTAAAAATTCGAAAATTAGAATTTCTAAGGATAGAAACACTGCTTATTATATCTACCCCGAAGGCACGGGATTCGAACTTAAAGGCGTCATGAAAGTCGGACCAATTACCTCTGGAAAAGGTGTCACCTCAATCGCTCCTGCCACTTACAAAGGCACACTGACCATTGGAAATGGTGCAGGGATTATTAAAGCTAATTGCACTCTTGTCATTACTTCAGGCAACAGATATAAATTAACGGTGAAAGCAGAAGCAAACAATCAGATGTTGTCGGCTCTTTCCGGTGGTCCACAGACTGTCATAACTTCCGGAAGCTATAAGATAGTGGATGGAAAATTGATATGTTATAACGATCAGGGAAGTAGAGATGGCGAGTTTTCGGTGCTTTTAGGTGGTCGTAGTTTATATCTAAATGCAGGATCTATGTCTGGTTTGCTGTACAAATAGCCCACTGATAGTCGCTGATGATTTCTGACTCATTTATCTATAAAAATAGAACCTCTAAAAAAGTATAATAAATGCCCCCTCGGCTTTGATTATTTGATGAAAATTATATAACTTTGCCGACAAATCCATCCGGAAGAGAAATGCCGGAGGAATTGAGAAAAGCGTTCAGCTTTCTTTCTTGGTTTGAGAAATCGCCAATTATTCAAAGACCCACAAAAAGAATGTCTAAAAACGCTCTTCTGTCTTGCATGTGTGCAATTACGACCACCTTGTCGTATAACCATACAAGCCAGTGGGGCATTTATTCTTCTTCTTTCAGTTGGGTCAGGCGTTTGGCGATGCCTTCAAATCTTGGAGAAGCAGGTAAATATCCCACTTTTCTTATGCCCTGATAGCTATATATTAATATACCTAAATATAAAAATATCAATCTTTAAAAACAAATTTATGAAAAAAAGTAGAATAAAGTGCCGCGGGCATTGATTATATGATGAAAATTTTATAACTTTGCCAACAAATCCATCCGGAAGAGAAATGCCGGAGGATAGGAGAAAAGCGTTCAGCTTTCTTTCTCAGTTTGAAAAATCGCCAAATTTTTATGACATGAGAAAAAGAGAGTAAAGACGCTCTTCTGTCTTGCATGCGTGCAGCGGCGGCTTGCCCGTCGTATAGCCATACAAGCCAGTGGGGCATTTTATTCTACCTTTTTCAGTCATGTCGGGCGTTTGGCGATGCCTTCAAACTCTGAAAAAGCAGAAAAGTTCCCCACTTTTCTTATGCCCGATTATTAAGCCTCCGTTTGGGAATTTGGGAGATTGTAAGTTTTATGAGCATTTTAGATTCCTTATCAAATAAACTTGTCAAAAAAGGTCAGAAAGAGACTTCTAATACGTATGATGATAAGAATGAGACCGGATTCATATCATATTTCCAAGTTCATCTTCAAGAATATGCGGATAAATATAATTCCAATTCTTTAAAAGAGAAGATATACAAATATGCGAAAACTGCAGGTATAAAATTTATTTATCAAGTTCTTTTGATATATAACGGCCTAATTTTTGACGAGGTACCTACAAAATATAAACTATTAGCAGTTGCAGCCTTAGGCTACTTTATATCGCCACTGGACATTGTGCCTGATTTCATACCTGGAGGTCTAATTGACGATGGAACTATACTCACTTTCGCATTAATGCCGTTATATTCATCATTAGGTGAACAAACAAGAAGAGAAGCTGTGGCACAACTTCATACTTGGTTCGGTGATTTTGACGAGTCAGAATTACCTAAATTATAAACTTGGATTAAATACTTTTAATAAATGAAATCAAATAGACCAACACACAGCTCAATGTTTGAGTCGAGTAAAGAACAATTGTCAGATTCACTTGAGAGAAAAGTAAATGTGTAAGTAATAAAAAGTAAATCGAAAAAAGATCTGTTTAATAAAACAAGGGAAGCATAATCTCTCCAAGTTATGGGTTTAACTTTCATGTATTTGAATACCTAATTTGATAAAAGATTATGAAGCTCTCTCTTTCCTTATTACAAAATCAAAAAGCTTAATCTGGAGGGTTATAGGCAAAATTATATTATGCACGATAAAGATCTAAAATTTCTGGAAGAGTGTTCTTCCGAACAACTTAAAACCTTAGTAGATATTCTTGTCTTTGATAAAGACGGGAAAACAAGAATATCAGAATCTATATCCAATACAAGAGGGTTCTCTGAGTATTATCCTGATAATCTTAAACCATTGGTGCCTGCCATTATCAATGAAATACAACTATTTGGCGGAAACAGTATCGCTAATGTATTACGTGGTCATGGTGTAAGTTATCGTGAGATCCTTGAAGATGTATGTAATCGGTTAAAGGTTAACTATAACAAGAAACTTTCAACGGACTTACTTGAATCTGAATTGTTAAGAAAAGTGGCTGTAACAGTTGTCGAAAAGATGACAGAAGAGGATATCAAGAAATTTGATAATCAACTCGATAAAACCCGAATGATGGATGCAATACTGAATGGACGTGGACCAGCTGTTATGGCAATTACAGCAGTTATTGTTTCCCAGTTTGGGCAACAAGTAGGGAAAGGCGCATTGATGCTTTTTGGTCGTCTAATGGCACCCCGTCTCGTTGCTTTTGCAGTTCCGGTTCTTCAAATAGGAGCGGCAATTTGGACTCTTTTCGATATCGCCTCTCCGGCCTTCCGAGTTACAGTACCCTTTACAATAACAACTGCTTTTCTGCGTAAACAAGCTACGGCTGATGCAGAAACAATTAGTAAATTGTTCTCATGATACACTTTTGTCTCCATTGTGGAAAGGAACTACATGAACAAAAGTATATTTGTCCATCATGTCATCATAATACTTATTTTGATTCACTCGATGACATGATGGTCAATAATTCAGTGGGAGTCCTATCTGCAGTAAATATTGAGCTTAATACACAGTGGGCTAAGTATCGTTGTGGAAAAGATGGATCTTGTGGACATGGTTTTGCAGCTGAGGATTATAATGCTGTTATGGATAAATTGTCGGGATTTTCAGTCGAGGCCGCAGGTAGATCAAACGAAAAGAATGGTGCTGATAGAATTGTTGATGGAGTCCATATACAGGTTAAGTATTGTGCTACGCCTTCGGCAACTGTCAATGCTGCATTTGAAAATAATGGGGCCGGTGACTATGCATATATGGCTCAGCATGGTCCCCAGATACTAGAGGTCCCATTTGATCAGTATGACGAATGCCTAAAAATAATGGACGATAAAATAAAGAATGGTCAAGTAAAGAATATTGGCACTCTTACAGCTAAAGATATTGTAAGGAGAGGAAGTTGTACATATGCACAAGCAAAAAATATCACAAAGGCAGGAAATATTGATTCATTAATGTTTGATGCGAAAACAGGATCTGTTATTGCGCTCTCTTCCCTTGGAGTTTCCTTTTGTGTGAAATTAGCTGTTGCTGTAATGTCTTGTAGGTCTGAAGATGACTTAAAGTTGGCCATACAACTTTCATTTCTAGAGGGATTGTATTCTGGGACAATAACGCTTTCAACAACAATTCTGACCTCACAAGTGATACGTACCGAAATAGGACGAAATATAGTAGCTATTATGCACCATATGGGTAAGGATTCTATAGACTCTTTATATAGTACTTCTTTGGGTCAGAAATTAATCCATGATATTGCTTCAGGAATGTGGCAAAAGACTCTGACAGGAGCCTCAGCAAAGAATGTTGCTGTAAAACTTGTACGTGTTAATGCTGTAACTAATACGGCAGTATTTCTTCTTACTTCAATTCCTGATACGTATAGGTTTTTAATTTCAAAGTCTATTTCGGGACCACAGTTTATAAAGAATTTGGTAGTTAATGCATCCAGTATTACAGGCTCTACTATTGGAGGTATAATAGGATTGAAGTTTGGTTATCCGGGTGCCGTTATAGGAGGCATGTTAGGAGGTACTATTGGTGCTTTAATGAGCAAAACAATATTGAACAAGATAACCAAGGATGACTCGGAATATATGCATGAATTGATAAGGATAGCGTTACTAGAGTTAGCTAATGAGTACTTTATTCAAAGTCAATCTGAATTTGATGAAGTAATTCGCAATATTCAAATTGATAAGGTTATAGATACTAATCTTCTAAGAGCTATGTATACGGCAGGGTTAGAAGATGACAATGATGTAATTAGAGTAGATTTGGCAAAACTAGTGTTAGAATATCAATTTGATATAGTAGTACGTCAACGCAGGAAGTTTCATATTATTGGAAACGAACAACTCTTAATTGAGTCCATAAATGAAATATAATCTTTTAAAGATGTTCTTATAGAGTGCTTCAAGAGAATTTCCTATTTCTGTTAATGCTGAATTACTTAATTGACGAATTCATTAAAATCTTGTTACTCTATGCAATACGATTCTAAGATGCGTCTTATTGGATTTTAAAATAAGGTCAATCAAAATATGGCTCCAGAAAAGGTTGATATAGAAGAGGCTGAAGAACTGGCAAATCTTTTAGCAAAATCATTTAGATCGCTTCAAGAAAATGAAGATATAGATGATGTTTTCCGGTCTGTGCTAAATGGAAATAGCGTGTTTATTTTAAAAAGTGAAGATAGCAAGCTTTATGCATATTATCCATGTAAGAATTTAGCACGCCTGTAGTTCTTCAGGTTGCATTCCTCAGAATGAAATACCAGGCTAATCGTGATACCTATAATATTGCATGCGTATGAAAGCAAGAGACATTATGAATCCAGAAGACCAAAAGGCTATTGGAGCATTGAAAAAGATTCCATATATTGATGAAATATGCCGTTCGTGCATGGAGATTGCCTATGAACGAATCTATAGAGGTGAGAATCTTGGTATGATGGTCAAAGTTGATAGCTCATATATGCCAGAACTTTACCAAGACCTCAAGGATATTACAAAGGTGATTGACATTAAGACACCTGAGCTTTTCATATATAATGATCCTGTCATGAATGCTTTTACATTTGGCGAAACCAACCCATACGTATGCGTATCAAATTCATTGATAGAGAAAATGAATAGGGAGGAAAGAAAAGCGATATTGGCTCATGAGTGTGGTCATATCCTTTGTCAGCATATACTGTATATCAGTGTAGTTGAAACGTTTCGAATGATTGGTGAGGATTTCGGAATCATCGGCTATACATTTACAGGTCCGGTAAAACTCGCTCTCCAGTATTGGAGCAGAAGAAGTGAGTACTCTGCTGACAGATGTACAGCTGCAGTGGTTGGAGAACGTACATTTCAGGCAAGTATGCTTAAACTTGCACTTGGTCTGGCTGATTCAGGCAATGATCCTTATCGACTGGTGAAACAGGCAAGAGAGTATCATGCCCACGAGAAGAAAGACATCTGGAGTAAGATTCAACAGAATTGTCGTATCGCTTTCTTCTCACATCCTCAAAATGTAAACCGCGCATATGAGATTGACCGTTGGAAGAATTCAGATTCTTACAGAAAACTGCGTCAGTCCATTGCCCCTAATGAGAATGCTTATGGAAGAATATCATAAAATCATTTGTCCACATTGTAAACATGAATTTGTTAACAAGGATAGATCAAATTTGTTCTCTATTCGTATGGATCTGAAACATATAAAATGTCCTCAGTGTCACTATGTGATGAGTTCAATGGAAATCAAGAGAACAAAGCCTTTAAGCTTTTGGGATTTGATTACAGAAATGTTCAACAGTTAATATTTACGACTATGAAGATTAGAAAACTCAGATATTACCTTGAAGGTATTTTGGAAGACAACTACGGAGATTACACGCTTTACTTGTCAGACCAAGATGAAGATTACTATACAGTAAATGAAGTTTATCTTGATGATGATGGTGATGTCTGTCTGCACTCAGATTGTGGCTACGAAATGACGGTTTACGATCTCATGGAGGCGATTTCTGGATATGATGACAACGACTATGTCTATTTTGAACATGTGGATTGGTATAACGGCAATCTAATTTGCGACATCGAAGGTGGTTGGTACACGGACGATGACGATGATGTTGTCATGGATGTATGTTATTAGGGTGTTCAGTTTGATGTTCCTAATTTTGGTTCAGAAATCTGCTTTGACTTTGCGTAAATAGTTGATGACCACGAGGACATACAAGACAGTCTCTTAAATAAAAACCAATGGAATTTATAATTCAAAAACACGAGGAATTTTGACATATAACTATTTGTAAATAAAAAATAATAAATATTATTTATTATTCTCAAAAAGTGGTACATCTAACTGAACACCCTATATATTAATACAAAAATGACAGACTTCTTACAAACATTTGGATTGACATATGAGCAAATGCGTATTTTGTTTAGCCTTGAATTTTATTTGGTTTACAATGATTCTAGACATGATCATGGTATAGACTTTGGAGCAGGTATGCCTTTTCGGCTAAACAGCGAGCTCAAGAGATATTGGATTGAAGCATATTTTCATTATATCACTGCTCTTATGAAGGAGATAGATCCTTCATCAGAAAAGGATGGTTTGATTATCTACGATCTCAAGACTCTTAAAGAGCTAATAACAACCGAAGAGAAAAAATCAAATACATATGCGTGGAAATATATTATTCTTTTAGAGTGGATTGCTTTTAATCCATATTTCCCATTGAATGAGGAAAAGAATGATCGTAAGTCTTATGAACGCATGTCTGTGGATGATAAAATAAAGAAAGAGGGTATCTCTACTATTGCGGTTTTGCTAGGATTGGAAAGTTCTGATATTTTAAAATTGGAAGAAAGTTATAATTTCGCTATTGGGAAATTAGCAGGTCTGCATAATAGACTTTTTAATGAATTTGGCCCTCGTATAATAGATGGTATGCAATATATGGCTAATTGCTTTAATGCATATGATTTATCGAAAAAAGCCGAATCATTACGAAGTAGATTGAAAGCATATGGTAGCGGAGTTATTTCAACAGTAGAATCTGTAAAGTCTGGAGGTATGGCTCTTATGATTGGTGGTTTGATTTTAGATTCAGACAGCAACTCAACAGTTTTTGTTCAAACAGCGTCAGCAAATCCAATTTTAATAATGAATGAGTGTGCTAAGATTTACGTGATTGTAAAAGAAATAGTAAAGGATAAGCACCTGCGTGTAGATATATCTCAAGATATTTTTTATAAAATTATTGATAGAGAGATGCTTATAAAAAAAGCGTTAATGAATCTTCGTAATCAATCGGGTAAAAACCAAGAGCAAATGAAGAATCTTGAAAATAGTATGGAGTATCTTGAGAAGCTTTATAATCAAATACAATTACTTTTGTAAAATAATCAGCAATAACATTCAACTCTCAGTTAAAACCAACAAAAACATAAAACAATGCCTCTTTACAGAGTATCATTAAAGAAGATGATAGTCAGCAACCATATACCCCTATAACCTAATATTATCCCTACATTATGAAAGAATATATGTCTAATGCCATGGATTACTTTAGCAGGAAAATGGATACTTATAAGGCCAAATTTTCCGAAAGTGATCTAATGAAGAAAATTGCGTCAGTTGGAAAGAAAGTGGGAGTAACCACTGTGTACAATGTGCTGCTACTTTATTATGGCCTTATGAGTGGTTCAATCCCCTTGAGTAAGCGTGTAATGGTGATAGCAGCCTTAGGATATTTCATTGCGCCGTTTGACTTAATTCCGGATTTTATTATGGCGGGTCTGCTGGATGACGCCACTGTATTAATGTTTGCCCTTCAAAGCGTTCTGCCTTATATAAGTGAGGAAGATAAAGCAAAAGCGAAGTCAAAATTGTGTGACTGGTTTGGAGAGCAGGATGTAATGAGCGTTGATGCAGCCCAACTATCGATATTCCAAAATAAGGATGAGGATACTTCAAAGATGGGCGGTGAAAAATCCGCTGCGACAGATCCTGACGACAGCTGCCATGAATTGAGTGACATCAATGATAAAGAGTCGGAAGAAGCTGAGACCAATTACTGGGACAACTTAAACGACGGCATCGACATGGCAAGCAATTACCTTGAAAATAAAGAGTACGAGAATGCTTTGCCCATACTCTTGAGCACGTACGAAATATTCACATTGCCTGGAGATTACTATTCGTTGATTGAAGAGTTGGGCAAAGAAGACTATGACAAGATATTGGAATGGCTTTGCTACAATATCGGATTTTGCTACAATGAGCAAAAAGATTATGTGAGAGCTCTTTACTATCTGCATCAAGTAAGGTTCAGTGACGATCCAAATTGTTTTATCGAGTGGCTTAATGCAATTGTCAATAGTTCTCATCCTTCAGCCTTGGAGATTGTGGAGAATATTATGAACGATCAGGAGGATTTGCGGGAGCTTTGGAACGAAGAGGATTATCAGATAGTAATGGCGTTCCTTGAGCGCCGTTTGGGCTATCTTTACACCGAATACGGACGCTATGAAGACGCTCGCGAGCATTTTACTCGCCTTCTCTCTGACCCTCGCTGCGTGAATTTTGCTCGCAAAGAATTAGACTATCTTGATAGCATCGAAAATAACTAACCGTCGAAACATAGTTTATCTCAAATTTCTAACATTATCGTCTGAACTTTTCTTAACCAATAATAATTAACCTTTTAGTTTATGGAAGTATTTGCCCCATATCAGGAATTGAATTCCTATGTAAAGGATCGTTTCGGCAAGCCGGTGAGCGTGTCTTGCTCCAACGATAATGATATCCGTGTCACCTACACTCAGCGTATCCTTATCAAAGACGTCAACATCAACGTGGATTTGCATGTCCAAGAGGTGAAAGACGATTCAATAACGCTCACCTATAAAGGAGCAATGGGCCTCGACATGCTCATCAGCGGTGCTCTCAGTTTCTTCAAAAGCTACTTCCCCGAATTGAGTGCCGGCATCCATCCTGAAGAAAACCGCACCATCCGCATCAATCTCTCAGAGATAGAGAAAGCCAAGGTAGCTGTAGAAAACATCGCCCTGAAATACATATGCGCCGAGCCCAATGCTCTCAAAATTGGCTTCGACCTGAAGATTCCGCAACCTGCTGTGGCAGAAGCTCCCTCAGCCCCGGACACCGCCACTCCACCCGCCGAGGCTAAGTAAAAGCCACACACCACGAGCTTAGAATCCGATACGTGCTCTGTTCGAGCCAATTCGCTCTGTCTGGCACAATCTGCGAATAGTAGAGATATCGATAGTGTCCTTGCCAGACAGAATTGAATTTACGGTGAGTTTCCGCACAATATTCTCAATTTCTCCGCCGGATAGGTCGCTTTCCGAAGCAAGTAGATTGGCTTCGGCCTTACTCAGTTTGGGAAGCATGGATTTCCAGATTTTTGCACGCGCTTCTACGGTCGGCTTTTCGAAATACACTTTATAGAGAAAGCGACGTTCGAAGGCTTTGTCAAGATTAGTGGTAAGATTGGTGGTAGCAATCATGATGCCCTCCAATGTTTCCATTTCCTGAAGAATGATGTTTTGGATAGAGTTCTCCATCTTGTCAATGGCGCGTGAAGCCCCCTCCATACGCATACCCAGCACGGCATCCGCCTCGTTGAAAAGCAGAATGGGGGCTAATTCTGAGGTCCTGCAAATGTTGCGGTACGTATCGAACAGAGCTTTGATATTCTTCTCGCTCTCGCCCACCCAGCAACTCTTGATTTTGTCAACATCTACACGCATTATGTCGCGTCCGCTCCTGAGGGCGAGTTGGTATACAGTCTCTGTTTTCCCGGTTCCGGGTTGGCCATAGAAAAGGCAGCAAAAGCCTTTTCTCAGACCTGCTTCTTCGAGTCGCTCCTGTACGTCTTTGAAACGCCTCTTCGACAAAATTGAAGCGAGTTCGGAAATCTGTTCATCCTCTTTTGGATTGTAAATCAGTTTCTTCTTGCTAAAAGTGCCATGCTTTATCATCCCGTTATGTGACTTACCTGTGTTGGAAAGTATCTTCTCTCCGAGCAGTTCTGTTTTTGCCGTATCAGTGAGTTTGAATGTGTCAGTGCACGCCATACCGTCCTCATTGACATTTTCAATGAGGTTGCTTCTAAACAACGGGGATTTATGGCAACGCAGAACTTCCCTGCACCAATATGGGATTCTATTGTCTTCAAAGAGGTTGTCAATATCGTTAAAGGTAATCCTGTCATCATTATTCTCCAAAAATAGTAATGACATATAGGTGAAGAGAATTTTTTCATTGTCGTGCGGCAATACACGATTTAGGGTTTTGGCATATACGGAATCCTTAATAGCATCAAGTCCCTCCATAGTTTGCTCAAGTAATCTACGATAGGTCAATTCGTTATCCCTCATTTGGCACATGAGATCATGAAAGAAATCAAAGAATGATTGAAGATCGGTGATGGGTGAGATCTCGTAGGTATAGGGCTCGTCGTTTTTAATTGCTTTCAGCACCTCTTGCGGTACTCGGTAAGAAATCCGATTGCAAGAGCGCGAGGCAATGATATAGCGCAAATCTTCCAGAGCATCCACGTCTTTTGACAGACGAAGAAGTCTCGTAGTACGGCATCCCACGTAGCCGGCTATGTCGGAGAGACTGATAATAGGATCCTCACTGCGGTCGACAAAGAGAGCGAGGAAGACGGTCTGCATATGAGTGAGCTTGAGCTTTCGGGATGCATACCGGACATAGGGAAGAGCAGCGTTGAAAAACTCTTCGCTAAAATTGGTGTTATTTGCAAGGTCGACTATATGTTCAAAGGCCTCAAGCACCGATTTAGGTGTGGAGTTAAGAGCGTTTCTTTTTTGGGGCATACGGGCTTTTTCGTTGTTTGAGTTTCTTTGGTCTTTCATATCCTCTACTTTTTTATGTTCACACTGCAAAATTAGATTAAGGATGTCTCAAATTGTAATACAAGATAATTATTTTTTACCCTGCCGATGAAGAATTTTCAGGATTATTAGCTATATTTGCTTAAAATTTTCTTTGATATGACACAAATACAGAAATATACATGGCTTATCGATACCATCAGGCGCGCGGGAATGATTTCGCACAAAGAATTGTCGGAGCGTTGGATGCGGTGCAAGGAACTGAGCGATGAAAAGCCGCTTCACCGCGCTACTTTCAACCGCTGGAGAGATGCAATTTTTTCGCAATTCGGAATAATAATTGATTGTCAGCGCACGGGTGGTTATAACTATTATATAGCAAATCCGGAGGACATAGATGAGGATGAATTGAAGAAGTGGATGCTTGACTCTTTTGCTGTGGGCAACATTATTGGTGAGAATCTGTCGCTTAAAGATCGTATAATCGTGGATCAAGTGCCATCCGGACGGTACCATCTGACCACGATACTTGAGGCCATGAAAGAAAACAAGGTGCTGAATATCACCTATAGGGCATTCCAATATTCAAAAGCTTATAGTTTCGCTGTCGAGCCTTATTGTCTCAAGCTTTTTGAAAATCGATGGTATATGCTCGGACACAATATTGGACGCGGATACATACGTCAATATTCTCTTGATAGAATAGACTCGGTGGAAACTACAGGCGCTACATTTAAAATGCCTAAGAATTTTAATGCTTCGGAATATTTCTCCAATTATTTCGGTATAGTGACTGATGGACGCGTTAAGCCTACCCGAATTGTGTTGAGAGCCAACGCTGACCAAACTCCATATCTCAAATCCTTACCACTGCATTATTCGCAAAAGTTGATTGAAGATAATGGCAAATATGCTGACTTTGAGTTGTATCTCGCACCCACCTATGATTTTATCATGAAGTTGCTACACATAGGTGCGAAGATTGAGGTTATCACCCCTTGCGAATTGCGACAGCAAATGAAGGGATGGATAACGGATATGTACAATCTCTACAAAAATGATTAAATGCTTTGTTTCAGATGATTTCCATATTTGAATTGAGGCGTTGGCGCACTACTTCGTACATCATTACACCGGCTGCTACCGATACATTCAGCGAACCGATTTTGCCGAACATGGGTATCGATACACGGGTGTCGCACAGACGCATAATCTCCGGCGAAATACCTACATCTTCTGCCCCCATCACGAGTGCCACCGGCGTTGAGTAGTCGGCTGTGGTGTAGTTTATGGTTGCCTTTTCAGATACGCCCACTATCTGGTAGCCGTTGTCTTTTAAGTATTTTACTGCTGATTCGAGATTGCGTTCTCGACACACCTGTATATAATTGAGCGCACCGGCCGAGGTCTTCATAGCGTCTCCGCCCGCACTTACGCTTCCGCGCTCCGGAATTACGAGGGCATTGGCTCCGCAGCACTCGGCGGTGCGGGCTATAGCTCCAAAATTTCTTACATCAGTGATGCCGTCGAGTACTATCACAAACGGCAGTATGCCTTCATCGTAGAGCTGGGGCACGAGTTCGCCAACGCGTGTGTATGGAACAGCTGACAGGATAGCCACAACGCCTTGGTGATTCTTATGAGTGATTCTATTGATTTTCTCTATAGGCACACGCAGAGCAAGCAGACGATGACGGCGCACAAGAGTCATAAGCTCATTGGCGAGTTCGCCCTGCAAATCCTTTTTTATGTATATTTTGTCAATATCCTTACCGGCCTCAATAGCCTCCATAACGGCACGTATGCCATAGATATAATCAGTTGATTCCATCGATTAAGAAAACATGTATTTTTTGGGTGAATGTTTGGTTTATTTAGCCAGAAGCGATGCGGCGGTGGCGCGTGCCGATGGGTCGGCTTCCGAGCCGCTGAGCATCAATGCGAGTTCGGAGATTCGCTCTTCATGAGTCAGCTCGCGTATGTAGGTGCGCGTCGACATTTCATCATCTTGCTTGTATACCTTGAAGTGTGTAGCGCCTTTGGCTGCCACTTGTGGTAGGTGGGTTATGGCTATCACCTGTGCCTTGCATGAGATATTTGACATAAGGCATGCCATTTTGAGTGCGACATCGCCCGAAACACCTGTGTCAACCTCGTCGAACACAATGGTGGGGAGCTGCATCTTCTCGGCAATGACCAATTTGATTGAGAGGATAAGACGCGATATTTCGCCGCCGGAAGCTCCTGCCGACACCGCCATAAGAGGCTGGTTCTTGTTGAATGCAAATTTATATTCCACATTATCCATACCGTTGGGCGAGAGCTTGCCTGTGGTGAATGATATGTCGCATCTGAGATTTGTCATGCCTAATGGCTGGGCTCGTTCGCGCAGTTCTTCTGCAAATACTTTCGATACAGCGTGACGGCGTTCGGAGAGCTCGCGTGCTATAAGGGTGGCGGTGCGTTTGGCGGCTTTTGCTTCTTCATGAAGCACTTCAAGCGACTCGTCGGCATTGTCGATAGCGTCGAGTTGGGCTTTTAATTTGTCACGAAGCAGAATTAGGTCATCTGACGACTCCACATGGTGCTTTGTCTCAAGCGAGTAGATGCGGCTCAGTCGTTCCTCGATATTTTCAAGAGCTGCAGGGTCAGCACTCATCTCGTAGTCGTACTGTTGGAGTGTCTCGGCGATATCCTGTATCTCGAGGCGCGCGTTCTCCAATCGCTCGTTGAGCGACTCGGCATCGTCAAGTACGTCGCTAAGTCGGAGCAGATGGTCTGAACATGACGAGAGTGCCGACAGTACGTCATTGTCGCGCCCGGTGAGCGACTCTAAGGCTCCCGAGAGGTGTTCTTTTATCTGACTCATATTAGCCAGCATATCGCGTTCGCGTTCAAGGCTCTCCTGTTCGCCGGGCTGAAGATTCATTTCATTTAGTTGGTCGAGCTGGAAAGAAATGAACTCCGCGTCGGCACGGTTGCGTATTATCATATCGCGTGTGTCGGTATATCGCTTAAGAGCGGCTTTGTATTCGCCGAAAGCCTTTTTATACCGGTCAAGTACGATATCGTTATTGGCAAGTTTGTCAATAATTTGCAGTTGATAAAGGCCGTCGGCCAAAAGCAGGTTCTGGTGCTGGGAATGTATGTCCACCAAGTGCATAGCCACCTCGTTGAGTTGCTGCAGCGTCACGGGTGTGTCGTTGATAAACGCTCTTGATCGGCCGGATGGCGACAGCTCGCGCCGTAAGATGCACGTGTCGTCGTACCAGTCAATATCATAGTCGGAGAATACCGGACGCAGGGTGTCGAATCCGGAAGTGGAAAAAATTGCCTCTATCACAGTCTTTTTCTCCTTGTCGCGTATCGCTTTCATGTCTGCGCGACCGCCTTGTAGCAGTGTGAGGGCACCCATGATGATAGATTTTCCGGCACCGGTTTCCCCGGTGATGATATTAAGACCGGAGCGAAATGTGATTTCTATCTCTGATATCAGAGCGTAGTTGGTGATATGCAGGTGTTGTATCATTTGGTCTCTTGTCCTTTCTTAATTTTTTCGAGTCGCTGCGACTCAGCCGGATAAATGGGCTGTAGGATGTTGTAGGCTTCCGTACGTTCGGTGTCCGGGGCTTTGGAATAGATATTGACGAGTTCGTCAAATTTTGCGTCTTTGAATATTGACAGGTCTATCGACATAGGCGACGCGTCGTAGATTTGTTTTAGATAGGGTAGGGTGGAGTGTATCACCTTTCGCCCTTTGTCAGTGGATAGAGCCATCTCGTCAAGGCCTTTGCGGTGGTACTCATAGAGAAGCTTACGGATTACTGATGTCTGTGGGTCGGTGAGAGCGCTGAGGATTGCGCTGCGGTTGTTGGTGTCCTCGAAGGCTTTCCATCCCACCTCGCCCGACGACTGTGCCATCTGCACTATCTGCTTCAGTGTTTCGTAATATTGGTCGCCGCCATTAGTCGAAAATGTGTCAAAATCCATAGCTATTATTAGATAGGCATAGAAATTGAGTATGGCTGTAAGCTGATTTTCCATAGTGTTGACAGAGAATACCAAGGGGTTACCCTCCTGGTATTCAAAGTCGATTTTGCCGTCTTTGAAGTTGAAAACGGTGGTTGTGTATGCGCTGTTGTAGACGGGCCGGGTGGACTGTATCTGCAGGTCGCCCTTTATAATGCCGTCGGTGTATTCTTTCACTGTGAGGTAGAGTTGGCAGTCGATTTTCTCGTTAGCTGCAAATTGGGCGTTCGTGAATACCGTATTGTTCATGTAGTCGGAAATGGCATCCTTTAAGGTCTCGAATACCGATTTGTTGGTACCCGAGATTTGCGAGGAGTTCACTTCAACGGTGCAGTTCAGCTCTTGCGCTGATGTTGATAGTGCGCCTATGAGTAATATGAGTAATGTCAGTATTTTCTTCATTAGTTTGTCGAAAAGAATTTTTTGACTACATTTATCGGGGTTCATGCCTTACGACTGGTGTAAAGAACATACCAATTCGATTATGTCTTTAGCCACTTCTTTTTTTGACTTCAAAGTGAAGGCTTTGTAGGTGCCGTCGGGATAGAGAGCCGTGATTTTGTTGGTATCGGTGCGAAATCCGGCTCCTTTGTCGCGCAGCGAGTTGAGGATTATCATATCCAGATGCTTCTTGCGTATTTTCTCTGCCGCATTAGCCATCTCGTGGTCGGTCTCCAAAGCGAAGCCTATAAGTATCTGATCGGGACGCTTGCGTGAACCGAGAGTGGCTGCGATATCCGGATTCTTTACAAGTTCGATTACCGGCACATCCTGATGCTCTCGCTTGATTTTGGCATCGGCGGGATGGGCCGGAGCATAGTCGGCCACAGCCGCGCTCATTAAGCATATATCGGCTTCGCCAAAATATTGCTCGCATGCTTCAAGCATTTCGCGAGCCGACTCCACGCTCACCACCTTTACGTTGGGGTGGTCAATCGTCAGTGACACCGGACCGCTCACAAGGGTGACTTCCGCTCCGCTGCGGGCAGCCGCTTCGGCTATGGCATATCCCATTTTGCCCGATGAGTAGTTGCCTATAAAACGTACGGGGTCTATCTTTTCGTATGTGGGTCCGGCGGTAATTAGCACTTTTTTACCACTGAGCAAGCCATTACATGAAAAATAACTGTTGACGGCTGCAAAAATATTCTCGGGTTCTTCCATGCGTCCTTTGCCTACGAGGTGGCTTGCAAGTTCGCCGTCAGTGGGTTCGATGATTAGGTTGCCGTATGATTTTAGCTTTTCAATATTAGCTACGGTTGAGGGGTGCTTCATCATATCGAAATCCATAGCCGGTGCCACAAATACGGGGGAACGCGCCGAGAGATAGCTCGTGACAAGCATATTGTCGGCCACTCCGTTTGCCATCTTGGCGATAGTGGAAGCCGTGGCGGGCGCTATCACCATCGCGTCGGCCCATAGACCCAGATCCACGTGCGAATGCCATTCGCCCGTGTTAGCGGTGAAAAATTCGCTGATCACGGGTTTGCCCGTAAGGGTGGAAAGAGTGAGGGGGGTGATGAACTGCTTGGCGTTGGGAGTCATTATCACCTGCACCTCTGCTCCTGCCTTTACGAATAGTCGGGCTAATATGGCTGTCTTATAGGCGGCTATGCCACCGGTAATGCCTAATACTATATGCTTGTCTTTAAGATAATTGTTCATAATTCGGTGTAGTGGGGCCGCAATGGTTAAGGATTTCTCGATCTTTGTGGTGCGTCCGGATTATTGCTTTAGGTATTTCATCTTGATTTGCAAGAAGCAGCGCTTGGTGTCTTCGGTGAAGTCGCCTTTCTCAACCCATACGAAGAAGTTGGGATCAGTGCGTAGCACTTCTTTAGCAAGCTTGCCTTTATGTTTGCCAAAGTTTATAACTTCACGGTTTTTGTCATCGTACACCAGTCGCCCCATAAAGTCGACATTCCGCGTTTGGCTCGAATATTCGGATAGTTTGGCGATGTCTTTTGGTAGATCTTCATATTTGTCAAGCTGAGCCTTAAACACCTCGTAGGTAGCGAGTGTGTCGCAGTTGGCACTGTGGGCTCCTTCAAGATCTTTGCCACAATAGTAGCGATAGGCGGCTATAAGGTTGCGCGGCTCTTTTTTGTGGAATATCGTCTGGACGTCAACAAATGAAGCTCGCTTTAGGTCGATATCTACTCCAGCACGGCGAAATTCTTGGTCGAGCATAGGTATGTCGAAGCGGTTGGAGTTGAATCCGGCTATGTCGCTGCCTTTGAAGATGGATGCAATCTGTTTGGCTAACATTTTGAAAGTGGGTGCGTTCTTCACGTCCTCGTCGGTGATGTGGTGGATCTCTGTAGATTCAGGCGGAATCGGCATTCCGGGATTCACTCGGTAGGTCTTCGTTATCTCCTCACCGTTAGGCATGATTTTGATGAGGGAAATCTCGATTATGCGGTCGTGTGTGAAGTTGAGACCTGTAGTCTCAAGGTCGAAGAATATGATGGGTTTCTTTATGAAATCGAGTTGCATCGGTTGTGGATTTTAATTGGCAAAGTGATTGCCCTGCTATAAGAGCAACCACTTTAATAGGTGACACTGTATATTTTGACGATGTTTTTCGCTTTTTTTACTCGCACGTGAAATCAGAAATCGGTTACGTTCATTGGCATGAGTAGCACGAGCATATCAGTGCCTTCCTCATTTTCTGTGGGGCAGAACACTCCCGGGCGGCTTGGATCCGATAGGTGCACCAATATATCTTGTGTCGTAAGTACATTGCAGATTTCAACAAGATATGGAGCACTGAAGCCCATCACTATATCCGGACCTGTGTATTCACACTCTATTGTCTCAAAGCCCTCGCGCTGCAAGCTGGCATCGCTGGATTTCACATCAACATGGTCGGTGGTAATTCTGAATTTTTCCATGCCGTAGCCCGGATCAACAAATACTCCTACTCGGCGTACGCAGTTGAGAAAACGGCTGCGGTCAACTCTCAGTTGGTAGGGATTCTGCTTGGGTATCACGCGGTTGTAGTCGGGATACACGCCCTTTATAAATCTGCAGTTGAATACATAGTTCTCGGTCTCAAAGGTTGCGCTTTTGGGTGTAAGTGTCACAACCACCTTTGCCTTATCATCCTTTGACAGAATATTCTTCAATATGTTGGCAGGCTTGATAGGCATTATGCATCTTGCCTTGACTCCTGTGGGAGCGGTGAAATTGGAGTATCTCACCATCTTGCGAGTGTCGGTGGCCACATAGGTGATTCGGTCGGTGTCGATGTCGAAGAGTATACCCATCATTTGCGGATGATAGTCGTCGGTGCCTACTGCAAACGATGTGTTTTCGATGCCCTTTACTATTTGTGCCGAAGGATATTCAAATGACACGGGCTCCTGGCTGTCGTCGGCTTCCTTACGATATTCAGGGAACTGGTTGCCGTCGATCGCCACCATGGTGAAGTCTGCACCGTGATATGAGATTTTCACTTCGAGAGTTTCGTCGTTGATAATGAAGGTGATGGGCTGGTCGGGAAGCACTTTAAGAAGATCAACAAGCTTATTGGCGTTGAGGCAGAATTTGCCTGAGCCCTCAGCGTCGTACACTTCCAATCTGGCGGCGAGAGCGTTCTCCACGTCAGAGCCCATTACCCAAAGTTGGTCTTTCTCGAGAGTGAAAAGGAAATTGTCGAGTATCGACAGTGCGTTTTTGGGGTTGATAACCTTGCTTACAGCTGACGCATAATTGTACAAGGTGCGACTTGGTACGTTAAATCTCATATCTTTGGTCTTTTATTGATTGCTTGGTTTGTTGCCTTGATTACAGTTTGTGGCTATTATCTTGCAAATTTACGAAAATCCTATGATAAATTGTCATACCAAGCAAAAAATATTTTTTTTGCTGACAATTATGGAGGTGTCATTTGTCGAGAACCGACACCCCGTCGATATCCTCGAGACGGGAGCGCACCATGTCCGTGTCATCGGCGTTGGTCTCTATCACCATTGCGCATGAGTTGTCAAACTGCTGGGATATCACGTCCACTTCCTTCATTTTTGCCACACGCATCACATCGTTCATTGACAGGTAGGGGAAGGTGAATGATGTGGTGTCTCGCTGGTGACACTCTATTATCTGTGCGTTGTCCAGAGCCTGGCGGGCGGCTTCGCGATAGGCTTTGATCAGTCCGGGTGTGCCCAATTTTATTCCTCCGAAATATCTCACCACGGCTATTACTATATCAGTGAGTCCGTAAGAATTTATCTGCCCCAATATGGGCTTGCCGGCTGTGCCGGATGGCTCTCCGTTGTCATTCGACATAAACTCGGTGCGCGCCGCTCCTATCATATATGCCCAGCACACATGGCGCGCGTCGTGGTATTCGTTGGCGATCTTCGCTATCTTTTCGCGCGCCTCGGCAGCGGTCTTTACCGGGATGGCAAACGATATGAATTTGCTCATCTTTTCCCGGTAAAGACCTTCTGACGGTGCGGCTATCGTATGGTAGATGTCCGACATCTTAGTAGGCGTGCGACTCTGCCTCCAGTTCTTTACTGGTAAGCGGGGTGTTGTTCATCTTTCTCCACACGTACCATATGTAGGCAAGCACGAAGGGCACCAAAATTGACACCCAGCTCATCACAGTGAGGGTGAAGAGTGACGACGAACTGTTGGCTATAGTGAGCGAACTCTGGGGGTCGAGTAGGGAGGGGTAGTAGGCGGTGTTGTTGTATCCGGCGAGGAAGAACAGCACGAGCACCACAAGCACTGTGCCTACGCCGCTGAACCATATGCCCTTACGGAAATTCTGAACGAATGCGCTCGCCCCGATGGCATACAGAACCAGCACAACGCCGATGAGCAGCATTGGCACGGTCCACCACATCTCCCACAGATTGTGCCAGTAGACGTACTCCACTGGGAAA
The DNA here is from genome assembly GCA_964546885.1 of uncultured Bacteroides sp. Lineage (GTDB taxonomy): Bacteria > Bacteroidota > Bacteroidia > Bacteroidales > Muribaculaceae > CAG-873. Next base: position 3,188 of record CAZJKZ010000004.1, on the reverse strand, counting down.
ATCTGTCCGGCTTCATCGTAGCGATAGCCGTCCTGGATGAGCAGCATCACTAAGAAAGCCACGAAGAAGAGCACGAAGATCACGCCGTTGAGAAGCACCTTCTTGCGCATGGCTTTCGTGAAATCCTGGCCAGCGGAGATGTTGTTGATGAAGTACATGGCTGCCTGTGTACGTGCAAGGAAAAATACGGCAATGCCCAAAAGCAGAGATCCGGTCTCTGTAAGTGCTTCGAGTCCGCGCGACGGCGCCCATTGAGAAATCACGGGTGCAGAGCCGTCGAGCAAGTTGCCCTTGGCCACAGTAAACTCAGCTCCGAAAAACATCATGCCGACGGCCACGCCTAAAAGCACGCAGCCGAAGAAGCCGTTGAACATCAGCAGGCCGTCGTAGGTGGAGGTGCCGTAGAGGTTGCCTTTCTTGCGGCGGAACTCATAGCTGAAGGCCTGCACAACGAAGCTCAACAAAATGAGCATCCATAGCCAGTAGGCCCCGCCGAAGCTCGTGGAATAGAAAAGAGGGAAAGAGGCGAAAAACGCTCCGCCAAACACAACGAGGGTGGTGAAGGTAAACTCCCATTTGCGTCCGAGCGAGTTCACCACCAAGGACTTATATTCTTTTGCTGTGGTGTAAATCATCGATTGTCCGCCCTGCACGAAGAGGAGAAACACCAACAATGCGCCAAGCACAGCTATTATAAGCCACCAATAGACTTGTAAGGTATGTAGTTCCATATCAGTTTTCTTTTTAATTACTTAGATGCATTAATAATGTCTTTTTTTGTGGATGAGGCTATAAAGCGGATCATGATGCTGATCTCGGCTATAAGCAGCAGTGTGAAGATGGCTGCGAAAAGCCAGAAGGTGGTCTGCACGGCTCCGGGTGTTATGTCGCTGATGGCAACGCCCGTAGGCATTACGTCCTGGATTACCCAAGGTTGGCGACCTACCTCAGCCACAATCCAGCCCGACTGTGAGCATACCCATACGATAGGGATGGATATGAGTCCGAGCCACTGCAGCCAGCTTTGGCGTAGCCACTGGGATTTGCGGTACACCACGAATAGAAGCAGCACGAAGAGCGCGAGAAGATAGCCCCCGGTCATTACCATGATGCGGAACGAATAGAAAGTCAGCGGCACGTTGGGCACAGCCTGTTCGGGAGTCTTCAAGAAGCCGTAGCCGAAGTATTTGTAGTTGTCGGAGATGATTTTAGCTGCTATGGCCATTCCCTCTGTGTCTCCGGCTGCCTTGGCGAGTCCGTATTCGCGCAGAGCTTGCTGGGCCATGCGGCCAATGGCTATTTTCTCGGCGTATGACACGGTATGGATTGTGTCGCCGTTAGCATTGATGGCCACGCCGTTGATGAGGTCGTCAATTCCCGGAACGAAGCTGTCAAGATTGCCGTGGGCAAGGAAGCTGAGGCCGTGGGGAATGTCGATGGAGAATAGCATAGGGTCTTGGTCGTCGCCCGCTTCTTTGCCCGGCTTGAGGATACCGATGCCCACAAGGTCCTGTCCTACAGAGCCGTGATAGAGGCCTTCCATGGCGGCGAGCTTCATAGGCTGGCATTTTGACACCTCTACTGCGCTGCCGTGGCCTGTCTGCATCACCAAAAGGGCTCCGGCGATGCCTACCCATGTGGCTACTTTGATAGAGAGCTTGGCGAGCTCTTCATTGCTTTTTCTATAAAGGAGCCAGCAACTTACGCCCACAACAAAAACAGCTGCAAGCACCCAGCCGCTTGTCACTGCGTGGAAGAATTTATTCATTGCCACTGAGTTGAATGCCACTTCGGTGAAGTTGTCCATTACGTTGCGCATCTGCGCAGGGTCAAACTGCATGCCCACGGGGTTCTGCATCCATGCGTTGGCCACAAGAATCCAGAGGGCTGACAGAGATACTCCCAACGCCACAAGCCATGTGGAGGCAAGGTGGAAGCGGCGGCTCACTTTGTTCCAGCCGAAGAACATTACTGCCACAAAGGTGGCTTCCATGAAAAAGGCAAGTATGCCTTCAATGGCAAGCGGCGCACCGAAGATGTCGCCTACGAACCAGCTGTAGTTCGACCAGTTGGTGCCGAACTCGAATTCCAGGATGATACCCGTGGCAACGCCGCAGGCAAAGTTAATGCCGAAGAGGGTCATCCAGTACTTAGTGATATTTTTCCATTTCAGCTCGCCTGTGCGCACATATATCGTTTCCATTATCGCCACAATCAGCGATAGTCCGATGGTGAGTGGCACAAAGAGCCAGTGATACATGGCTGTGAGGGCAAATTGGGCTCTCGACCAGTCTACAACACTCATTAAATCATTCATGGTCTCTCATTAATTTTTATAGTTGATTTTTTAGTTAGTTTTCTCGTTTATGATAAGGGCGGACCGCACGGCTTCGGCGCGCTGATCGTCGGTGTCGTAATTCTCCTTTAGCACATTGGGGAAGAAAAATAGCTTGAGCAGAAGGAAAAATAGCGTGAGCTTCACCAATATCAGCGCCCATAGCCATTTGCCAACCGTCATCGCTCGAAAACCGTCGACGTACAAGCTCAATATCCCGTTGAATTTCGTTTTTATGCCTGTTGTCATATGTTGTAGAATGTTGGGTATTAGAAATAGTGCAAATTTACTCAAATTTGCCAAAACAACAATCCAAAATGAAATTTTATTCTTTTCCTTCCCGCGAAATTTCTCCTAAAATTACTATAAATGAAGATTTGCTATTAATTTATGTTAAATATTTTGCTATGTAAAAAAATATATCTAATTTTGCAATCCTTATCACCGGGGCTGACTGGCTTTGACAGCGTGTAGAAGCGGTGTGTAAGCGTGCAGAGCAATGATGGCTGAGCTCTTTAATATCTGACATCAAAAATTTAAATGGCGAAAACAACTACGCTCTCGCTGCTTGATTGAAGTACAGTAGATCAGCTTAATCCCCGCAACAGTTGCGGTGGACGAGACATCACCCGGTTGTCCTGGTTCCGAGACTAATCGATACGGTGGTGCAGGTAAATCGGAAATAGGAAAAGTCTTGCCTTGGGGCTTCTCCGAAATTTTAAAGGCTAAGGCTGCGGTTGGACGTCCCGACCTGCCACAGCTCGAAAATTAAGCGGTGACTACGCACGTAGAAAGCTCATTGATTCCGCGTTTGGACGAGGGTTCAATCCCCTCCAGCTCCACTATGTACTAC